>JAMOQI010000001.1 GCA_027064095.1 Bacteroidales bacterium
CGATTTTGTAGTAGGTTTGAATACATATTCTGTTGAGGTTACAAATAGTGTAAATTGTAGTGCATCCGATTCAGTGGATCTTATGATAGACCCATGTACTGGAGTTTTAACACCAGTATTGAAAACTGCTGATATTAATGTATATCCTAATCCAACTAAAGGTCAATTCCAAATTGATATTAATGGTTTAGAAAATGCTGATTATGATTTAAGTATTTATAATTCACTAGGAAGTAAAGTCTTTGGCGGTAGTGTTAATTATAATGGTCAAAGTACACAGTCTTGGAAAATAGACTTCTCTACTTATCCTAAAGGTATTTACTTTATCAGATTACAGTCAGAAGGTCAAATCAAAGTTAAGAGAATTATTATTCAATAATAAGTTTTCATAATAGAAGAAAACCGGCTTCCTTATTTAGGAGGTCGGTTTTTTTATTATCTTAAAAAAATAGTTAATGGTTAATAAATTTGAATATTTTCCAAATATCCAAATTTAAGTTTTTTTTAAATTAGCTTCTTACTAACTTGTTTTGGGAGAGTTTTCCCCATTACATCACCTTATTCATACAATTCGCTTTACTTTTATATGAATAATGCAGGTTAAATTGTGAGCAACGCTTATGTCTGAGTTCAGACTAATATTACCTTCTACAAATAGCTTTTTCTAAAGCCTTATTAAGATTATTTTGGTTAATATATTCCATTGGATAATGATCGATTCCTGCCTCATCAAATTTGGCTCCTGTTATAACAAAACCTGCTTTCTTATAATAATCAACGGCAGTTACTTGTGCATTTAAATATATTCTTTGCTGATAATGATAAACGTCTGTTAGCATATAACGTATTATATCTCTTCCTAATCCTTTGCCCCGCATATCTTTTAGTATAGCGAATCTTTCAAATTTAATACCTTTATTGGTTCTGCGGTATCTTGATGTACCTATGGGTTTTCGTCTATAGTATATTAAAAAATGAGTGCATTCTTTTTCAAACTCCTCTTCCATTTCTAAGGGAACTTTTTGCTCGTCAACGAATACTTTTATTCTTATATCCATTGCGATTTTATGTAGTTCGCGATTGTTATAATTGAATTTAATTATTTTGCTCATTGATAAAAATTAATCTTCTTTCATGTTTAATGGAATACTAATGTAAAAATCAGTGCCTATGTTTAGAGTGGAAGCATAATGTATTTCTCCACCGCTATTATTAATAATGTTTTTTACCATTGCTAATCCAAGTCCTGTTCCTTTAGTTTTGGTTGTAAAGTTTGGAGAGAAAATTTTATCTTTCATTTCTACTGGAATTCCTTTTCCATTATCGCTAAAGGTAATTTTAAGTGATGTATCTGTTCTGACTAAGCTAATTTTAATATGTGTTTTCTTACCTTTTTCGGTTGCTTGTATACTATTGTTAATTAAGTTATTAAAAACTCTTATCCATTGGTTTTTATCAATGTTTACCAATTGTTCTTGATGGCAATCAAATTCTATTTCTACATCTTTTTGGTCTTTAAACAAGTCTATTACAGATTTTATTACTAACCTTAAATCTAGAAACTCCTGAGTGTATTTAGGCATTTTAGCAAAATCTGAAAATGCAGTCGCAATATCTGATAATGTATCAATTTGCTCAATAAGAGTTTTAGATAAAGAACGTATTCTTTCTTTATTATTTTCATCATTTTCATTATAACTATGGAGAAGATATTGAATACTTAGCTTCATGGGAGTAAGAGGATTTTTAATCTCATGAGCTACCTGTTTCGCCATTTCTCGCCAAGCTGTTTCTCTTTCGCTTTTAGCAAGTTTTTCGCTACTAATTGCCAGGGCATCTATCATTTTATTGTATTCATCAACCAATGTTTTAATTTCTTCTATGCCTTGCCATTCTATCTTCTGTATTTCCTTGCCAAGGCTAACTTCCTGTAAACGTTGCTTTAGCATACTTAAAGGGCGAGTGATATAATTACTTACAACTAATATCACTAATATTGAAAGTACGATAATTAGTGTATAAACATTCATTAGTGTCATTAGTAAGCTTGATATTTCTTTTTTTAGAAATTCTTCGCGGGCAAAATAAGGTAAGTTAAGATACCCAATATTTTCACCTAAGGAATTATGCGTTGGTAGGTATGCTGATGAAAAAAGTAAACCGCCAATATTTTCTTTTGTTATAAATAAACCTTGATTCTCAACTTTTAAATTATTTACAGCCCTTGGGTTCATTAACTTTGCCAATAATGGGTAATCAAAAATCTCAGGTCGTGTTGTTGAAATTAGATAACCATTTTTGTTGTAGATATTTATGTCTGTATCAAACACTTTTGAGAATTTTATAAGCAATTCTTTTAAATAATCAGCATCAATGGATTCTAAATTATCTATGTCGCTTAGTTTATGTTCAAATTCGGTTTGTAAGGCTACTGCCAGATTTTCTAATTGAAGTTTATTTTTATCCTCATTCAACTTTTGGATGTAAATAACAGTAATTATGCTAATAACAGTAAAAGAAATTATAATGATAGAAATCATAGTAGTCTGCAATCTGCTTGAGAAATTAGGTTTTAAACTTATTTTGATTAAAGAATTATTACTTGCAAATCCAAGAAAAATAAATATAATTCCGAAGAAGATGAATAGGTATGAGAATGGACTTAGTTTATTTAAGTAGGAAGGAATCTTAAGGCTTAGCACAAAAGTCTTATGCTCATCCTGCTGAAAGACTAAATGATTGTAAGCATTTTTATTAATGAATTCGAAATTCTTATTCTTTGGTAATTTCCATGAAAATAGCTCAGGATATTTATAGTCTCCATAGGTCTCAACTCTTCTGTTGTCTATGTAAGTTGCCAAAGAATATTTTTCTATTTTCTCAAAAGGATCATATTCTTTCTCACTCAGTAGTTTTGTAAATCCTTTTCTTTTAAGTTTAGAATTTATCTCTACATAAACAGTATATGGAATATATCCGTCAGGTGTCATTTCATAAAACCTAAATATACCCAAGTAGTTGGTTTGGCCTGTTCCATATTGCAAAAAGTATAGATTTTTATTATTAGTTAAAGTCCCATATTTTATTAGGTTGTAATAGAAAAAACTATCACATTGTATTTCTATATTCTGCGGTTGAATCAACAAATGTAAATCGTTAGTACAAGTAGTGATTTGAAAATCATACCTGTTAAAGTGTTGATATTTATTAAAGTAATTTGTGATTATATAATTAGATATACTATCGAAGTCAATAGTATTGTTTTTAATATTACTAATTAAAAATTCGTCTTTATAAATGTCCTTGGAAATTTTATCGAATAGATATTCCGCTTGGGGATCTTGGTCAATTGCAACAGTTTGTAAAATAGATTTGCGCTTATTGTGTTCATCAACTGTGTTTAAAGAATTTAACCAAAATGAAATTAGTATAGAACTTCCAAGTAGGAATATCGTTGATAATGAAGCTTTGGGATAATTGCTTTTTCTGTGAATTATTTTTTGAATTATGATTAGAAAGACAAAAAATATAAAAGCATAATAATTATTTTTATTAAAATATGTCCATATTGCAGCAATTAATATTAGTGATGTTTCAATTATTAATATGGTTTTAGAAGATAGCTTTTCCTTATGAAAAAAGAAGAATACTTTTGAATAATATAGGTATATACCATAAATCCATATGCCTATTATGCTTAGTCCTATTATACTAAGGTGATTTATTTCAGTGGCTTGGGTTAGATCAAATGAAATAGTTGAATCAAATATTAATGCAGAAACAATATTTTTGAGTATAAGTATTGATAAAAATAGAATTATAATAAATAAGCTATATTCAATATAACTACTTATATTTGATCGTGTTGTTTCTATTTCTTTTCTCTTGAAAATATCGAAAAGTGTATTGATAATAAAGAATGTGAATAGTGATAGTATAAACAGACTACCTAATGAGTCAATAAAACTAGAATTAGCAAATATAACAGGATCAAAAATATCACTTTCGGATAATAATTTAGGCCATATAATAATCTTTGAAATAGCAAAAAGAGTGAAAAGACCTGATATTTTAGCTATTAATTTAAGTTTGATATTTGCAATATATGTGTCTGCCAATTTTTGAATACTAGAAATAAGTGCAATAATTCCGCCAATGTATAACAGAAAGATAATACTTGTTATTGGAGTATTGGTATCTGTTGATTTTATCCACTCTACTTTTGCTAACGGTTTAGCGTTAGTGTCTAATAATAAATCTCCCTTGCCATTTATTGGGTTAATTATGGCTGCTTTATTTATACCTAAGTCTGGATTTATGCGATTTCTTAGATATTCGTTTTGAATATTATAGTTACTGGAAATTGGATAACAAAGTCTTATTCTAAAGTTTTTTAGATTGTAATCCTTTACTAAAACAATTGCATTCTCGGCATTTAAAATCCGGGTATTAGATGTATCAAAATTTTGTTTTATAACAAAGCTGTTATCGCTCCAGGCTATTAAAGAATCTTGAATGTAAATAAATGATGTAAGCCCAATGTTATTAACTTCTTTTAGAAAACTATTTCCAAAGAAGTTATAATTTGAAGGGGTATTTTGATGTTTCCCCGCAAACTCATTCATTTTTATGGATATGTTATTGATCTTTTTTTGTAATTTGTTTAGTTCAATTTTATTCCCAATATCACTAAGGTAGAACATCGAAACAAGCTGTATTGCAATAAAAAGTATTGCAGCAAACACCAATAATCCTATTGGAGAATTAATATGTTTCTTTAAGTTTGTTCTATTCATGTCAATTTTAAGTTGCCAAGGATGTTAATTTGTAAAAATATAGAAAAATGAAATTAGTTTTTTTAAAACTTTTATATGAAATAGTTTATATTTAAATATATTGATACACTTTTTATTTATACATAATATTTTATTTATATTATGAAGCAATAGGCTTGGAATATTATTTAAAATTATTACGATAGTAATTAGCGAGTTCTTTTTGTAAATTTTTCTTTGCCCTGTGAATAAGAGATTCTACGGCACTCATCGATATATTCATTATTTCTGTTATTTCTTTGTAAGAAAGGTCATCGTAGTTTTTAAGAATAAATGCAGTTTTTTGATTTGTAGGTAGTTTTTCTATTGCCTTTTTTAAAGCAGAAGAGTGTTCTTGTTGCTCGAAAACTTCTATCGGATTTATAGCAGTTAAATCGGTGATTTCTATATTTTGTTCCTTTTCTTTGGAATTAAAAAAGCGCTGAATACTTTTTGTCAGAGAATACTTTTTATTATCACGAACATGATTTAGCGATTTGTTTATAGCTATTCTATAGAGCCAGGTTGATAATTTGCTGTCACCACGGAACTTATTAATGGAATTAAACAGCTCAATAAATACATCTTGGCTTATATCTTTGGCAGCATCTTCGTTGTTAACAATACCAATGCAGGTATTGTAAACATTTAGTTGGTAATTGTTTACAACTGTTTTGTAAGCCGATTCTTGGCCTTGTTTCAATGCATTTATTAGTTCTTGCTCGCTCATTAATAGCAATTTGTACAAATTTACTGCCATTTTTGACACCGAAATTAAAATAAACTTGCAAAAAGATAGAATGAAAAGTATATATTTGCGTATTCTTCATTGTGTTTTAGAATTATGACAGAAATAAAATCTTTTTTATTAAACTTTTTTCTCTTGATAATGTTGTTACTATCAAGAGTTTTAGCATTTTCACAAAGTGAGAAGTTTGATAGAGATATACTGGAGAATCCTAAAAAATATGGAGAGCAATTCGAAAGATTATTTAACCTAAATGAAGTCGGAACCTATGATACTTCGTATGTAAAGGGAAGGGTAATACTTGAAAATGGATATACTAGATTTAAAATAAAGAATAAAAGTGCCTGGAAACCTTATAGGGAAAATATAGTTGTCACACAGATAGATGTTATATATACTAAGTACCCTCGCAATAAGGAATTTTGGAGAACGAATTATTATGAGCTTTTGGCAAATCGAATAAAGGAGCTCTTTAAATTAGATTCTAGCTTAAATTCATCAGATTTTGAGTGGAATATTATACTTCAAACAGATTGTAATAATGAGGCTCAGACTAAGAAAATGTTTCATGGTATTTGTATTCATTATTTTGAAATAGAGGAGTTTGAGAATCCTATACGTTCAACGGAAGCACCTCCTGAATTAGACTCTGTTGATTTAAGTAAATATTCATTGAAGGTGCAAAATTTTATTCGTTCACAAGGAGGTATTGGAGATTCGCTGGTATTTTCTACTTTTGAAAATCATCCTGAATGGAAAAAAGCTCTTGTTGTAATGGATTGGACAGGAAGTATGTATAGGTTTGGAGCCCAAGCCATATTATGGCATAGTTTAAATTTTAAAACTAGTGGAATTCAAAATTTTGTGTTTTTCAATGATGGCGATGGAATGCCTGACGAGCAAAAAGAGATAGGTAAAACAGGAGGTGTCTATTTTGCTCATGCTAATAATATAGATAGATTAATTAAAACATTTTATCTTGTTGGTAAAAGAGGTAAAGGTGGTGATGAAGAGGAAAATGATGTTGAAGCGTTGATAAAAGGGATGAATCGTTTTGAAGATTTTGATGAATTAATTCTTATTGCCGATAATAATAGTTGTATGCGTGATTTTAGACTTATTGCAAATATCGGAGTCAAAGTTAATGTTATTGTTTGTGGTACTAAATATGGAATCAATCCACAATATGTTAATTTAGCATATCTTACCGGTGGTAGTATTCATACTATCGAAGAAGAAATAAAGCATCTTTCTACAAAAATTAAAAAGAATGATTTGCAGTTAAAACAACTTACGTACGAACTTGATAAGGAAAATCTATTTGTTATAAAAAGTCCACCCAAAAGAGTTAGATTTTCGGAGTGTGATAAGTTTACTACTTTAAAACCTCTTGTTATAGACCCGCATTTAGACTTTATTGAAAAACATGGAGGAGTATCAGATTCAACAGTTTATACTGTTCTTAACAGACATCCTCTTTGGATGGATGCGGCGGTTGTAATGGACTGGAGGCCTGATATGTATACTCAAAGTGCACAAGCTATTTTATGGTACAAAATGCATCCGCGAAATAGTGGTATAGATTATTTTATATTTTCTAATGATGGCAATAGATTACTAGAAAGAAAGAAGAAAGTAGGTAAGACTGGCGGTGTTTATTTCGTAAAATCTAATAACTCAAGAAGAGTTCTTAAACAATGCGAATATGTTGCTAAAAAGACTGGTGACAATAAGCCTGTTAATAATAGTATGATGGAGGCAAGTATTAGAGCTATTCAAAAATATTCTAATGCTAAGGACATTATTGTTATTGTTGATAATAATAGTTGTATGCGCGACTTCAGATTATTGAAATATCTTGATAAACCAGTAAAAGTAATTGTTAGCAATATTAGTGGCCCAATAAATCCTCAATATATAAATATGGCATACAAAAGTGGAGGTTCATTACATACTATTAACGACGATTATTATAATTATGTTTTTACAAGTCTAGTTGAAAGTGGCCAGGACTTGGAAATAAATGGTGTTAAATATAGTCTTAATTCTGAAGGACTTTATGATTTTAAAGACCAAAAATTAAGAGGTAAAAAAGCTTGTAAAGTTAGCACCAAAATTGGTTTTATCGAAAGCTTAGGGTTTTAATATATACTAAAACTTCTCATCGTATTTTGTCCATAATTCATCACCTAATTTCCAGGCTCTATCCACTACTGTATTTCCCCATTTTTGAGAATAATTGGTTAAAAACTCCTTCATTTCCTTGTTTTTGTTTGCCTTATAAAGCTCTAAAGCATTTGTTTCGGTAGATTTAGCTTCATCAAACATTTGTTTTTGCATAGGTTTCCATACTGCCAATACATCTATAGACATATCACCCCAACGCTGAGCTGTTAAAGTCCCAAGTCTATTAAATGCCCACCAAGCTGATTCTCTTGTGAATCCATTCACTCTGCCGGGAGTTTCGTAGCATTTAGGTAAAGCTGATATTGAACAATAAACAGGAATATAAATAGAAGAAGCAATATTGTCTTGTGCTAACCAAAGTTTTCCACCGATGGCATCAGGTAACCATGAACGTGATTGAGTAATAGTGCCATACATAGTGTACCAGCGAGCAATAGTTCTCTCTCCTAAAAATCTAATCTTACCAGTTTTGGAATCTGTATGAAACCAACCACCATTTACATTGCTAATCTCATATTGATCGTAAGGCATAAATGGATTAGCAAGTGGAGAAATAATTTGTTTACCATCTTTATCCGCTATAGTAATATTTCGTCTTAAATCGTATTCTGTACCCTGATAATAGTCAGAAAATAAACTAACCATCATTTCTAAAGTAATCTTTTTGTCTGGTTTAACAGAGAAGGGATAATCTTCAGAAGTTGGACTTAAATGTAGAGAAGGTGCTATTAAGCTAAAAATCCTCCATTCTCTTCGACGAGCAGCAACAGATTTTCGACTATGTGGTGCATAAATGTGATTAAATTTAAAAATAATTCCACTTTTCTTTGACCAGAATCCCATCTCTTCTGCAACAGAATATATATTCTTTGAGGCCATAAAGTAATCTTTATTTTTAAGATTGATTTCTTTTATTGTACTGGCATTTGCATTTACACCAACATGGTCGTCCGGAACCCTTTGAGCTACCCATACTGCTCCAACTTTGCCTTTTCCTGGACCAACAACTTCAAAGTGCCAAACTTCTTTAGTATCAGCAATAGTAAGTGCTTCGCCATAGTCGTTCCAACCATATTTTTGCAGTAGATTATCAGCTAATTTTATAGCTTCTCTTGCTGTTGTTGTTCTTTCCAACATCAACTGACATAATCGTTGACAGTCAATTAAGCCGGCATCAGATTGTAATGTATCTCTTCCTCCAAAAGTCGATTCTCCAATTGCCAACTGGTGCTCATTCATGGATGGATATGCTGTATTTAAGAATGCATAAGTATGAGAAACTTGTGGTATCTCGCCAATTTTATTATGAGCGTATAATGGCATAGCTTTAGTATTATCTTGTACTCTTTTATACATTGGAGTTGTGCTACCTTCGGGCCAATCTTTGGCTGGTACCATTTGCATCCATGATCTTGTACGGTGACTATCATCAGTATGTGAAGTCATTACTGAACCATCATAAGAAGCGTCTTTGCCTACTGTGATGCTAGTACATCCTTCTGGAAATCCTCCTTTCCAGTCTGTTTTGTCTTGTGCTGATAGTTTAAATAGGTTTGTAATTAATAGGACAATAATTAATAGTCTAGAAAAAGTCATGATGTAATTTTTAGTTTTATAATTTTATTTCTCTTATAAGAATTGTTATCTTATCCATTAGCCAACGAGGTGTTGAGGTTGCTCCACATACTCCTACATTGTCATTCTTCTTAAACCAACTAGTATCTATTTCACTTGGTTCACTTACAAAATATGTTCTTGGATTTACCTCTTTACAAATACTGTATAGATATTTACCATTGGAGCTTTTCTTCCCACTGACAAAAATAATGATATCATGTTCCTTAGAAAATTCTCTCAACTGAGGAGCTCTATTAGAAACTTGTCTGCATATAGTGTCGTTAATAATAAATTCGGCATCAGTGCCAATCTCTTTTTGCTTATTTTTAATTTCAACTATTAACTCCTTAAAGCCCTCCATTCCTTTGGTAGTTTGCGAATAAAGGTTTATAGGCTTAGTAAAATCTACTTTCTCAAGATCTTTTTTATTGCTAACAATAATAGCATTATTAGAAGTTTGTCCGGCAAGCCCAACTACCTCGGCGTGACCTTGTTTTCCAAATATTACTACTTGGCCGTCTTTTTTCTTTATTTTTTCATAGCCCTGGCGAACATTATTTTGGAGTCTTAATACCACCGGACATGATGCATCTACTAGTTCAATATTGTTTTTTAGTGCAATTTGATATGTTTCTGGCGGTTCTCCATGGGCACGAATTAAAACAGGTACGTTTTTTAGTGTTTTAAAACGCTCATGGTCAATTATTTCTAATCCTAATTTGTTAAGTCTTTCAACCTCCATATTGTTGTGTACAATATCTCCCAAGCAATATAAATGGTCATTTGTTTTTAATATGTTTTCTGCCGATTGAATGGCATTTACTACGCCAAAACAAAACCCGGAATTCTTATCTATATTTACCTTCATATTTATTCGTTTAAAAGGCAAAGATAAAACCTTTATTATAATTTATTTAATGATATTTAATGTGTATTATCTAGTTGTTTTTTATTCAGTTTTCATTATTGTTGTTATTCAATACACTTTGTTGATTGCAATTGTTTTTTCATCCATAATATTATTCCAACAATTGCAAATCCTGAAATAAAAACAATAATTAGATTATCTATTGTGCCAACTTCTTCCGGTTTTACACCAATATTATTTTTATAGATATAGAAGAAAATAGTAACAGTTACAGCATTATTAACAAAGTGTAGTAAAATTGATGACCAAAGACTTTGAGTGTAATAATATGTGTAGCCCAAAATAATTCCTAGTAAAAAACGAGGTATAAAACCAAAAAATTGTAAATGGAAAGCGCTGAAGATAACAGATGTAATTATTATGTTAATGTGAATATTTTTTGTTAATTTGGCAATCCAACGTGTAAGTAAACCCCTGAATAATAGCTCTTCACCTATTGCTGGTGCTAATGCCATTACTAATAGATTTACTAGATACGACGATGTTTCTTTAGTCTGCATAAATTTATTTGTAAGATCAGCAGCAATATTTTCTTTTTCTTGCATCCATTCCTGTATAGCATGCATCGAATCAGGTAATTGCATATTCGAGTTCAACTGCATTGAATACTGTATCAAAGGAATTGAAACTAAATATAGTGTTATGATGGCAATAAATTGTTGTGTGTTTGGAACTTTGTTTAGGCAAATAAAGTTTGGCTTATCATTTTTAATGAAATATACTAATGTTAATACAGGTATAACAAATAACGAAATTTGATTTAGAAATTGAAACAGCTTTAAAATCGATATTTCTTCAGGTGTTGTAGTGTAACCTTGAAATACCCCCATAGTGGTTTCAGTGCCATACATCATTGCAGATATACCGAAGCCGATAAACATTAATGCAATAGTTCCAATTAGAATTACTAATCCGATAAAAATAATTTGTAAATAAGTGGTTTCGCTTAATTTTTTGAACATATATTTCTGTTTAAAATAATTATTGCAATTGTAACATGTCAACAAATAAGCTTAGTGTGTGTTGAAAAATCATGTCATTTAACAGTTTTGCAAAATTAGTCTAATATTTGACTAATTAGGATTATTTTTGCAGCGTTTATTACGATAGTGTCTTTTAATAATCATAACACTATTTCTTAAAGATAATTCAATAATTATTTATTTTGAAAATTGGAAATATAGAATTAGGAGAAATGCCATTGTTTTTAGCACCGATGGAAGACATTACAGATCCTTCGTTTCGCGCAGTTTGTAAACCTTTTGGTGTTGATATGATGTACACCGAGTTTATCTCCTCGGAGGGATTAATACGTGATGCAAAGAAAAGTCTTAATAAATTATTATTTGAAGAATCAGAGCGTCCTATTGGAATTCAAATCTTCGGGCATAATGTACCTAGTATGATAGAAGCGGCTAAAGTTTCGGCAGAAGCAAATCCCGATTTGATTGATATTAATTTTGGTTGCCCTGTGAAAAAAGTTACGGGCAAAGGTGCTGGAGCTGCTTTGTTACGTGATATCCCAAAAATGCTTGAAATAACAGAGGCTGTTGTTAAAGCAGTAAACATTCCGGTAACTGTAAAAACTCGTCTGGGTTGGGATGTAGATAATATGCCTATAGTACAACTGGCTGAACAACTGCAGGATATTGGTGTGCAGGCGCTTACTATACATGGCCGCACTAGAAACCAATTGTATAAAGGTGAAGCTGATTGGCAATTAATTGGAGAAACAAAGAACAATCCTAGAGTATATATTCCGATTATTGGTAATGGTGATATTACTTCTGCAAAAATTGCTTTGGAGAAGAAGAATAAATATGGTGTTGATGGTTTAATGATTGGTAGAGGGTCAATCGGAGCTCCTTGGATTTTTAGAGATATTCGTCATATTCTTGAAACAGGAGAGGAATTGCCTCCTCCAACAATGAGTGAAAGAGTCGAAATCTGCAAAAATCATATTGTTCAATCCATTAAGTGGAAAGGAGAGCAAGTCTCTTTACGAGAAATACGTAAGCACTTTAGTAATTATTTTAAAGGTTTTCATAATATAAAACCTTATAGAATGAGGCTTGTTACTGCAAAAAGTTTTGAAGATGTTAATCGGGTTTTCGAAGAACTTTTGCAAGAATATGAATAGACTTAATGTTTTGGCGTTATTTTTGCTTTTTTGGGCAAAAATGATGACAAAACATTAGCTGTTATTTACTATTTAATTTAATATTATTTGAAGTTCTTAGATTTTGATATTTTACAAATTAGTTTAAATTAATTCTGTGTGCAATGAAAATAAAACTCTTGATTTTTTCGTCCTTAATAATCTTCTTAAGTTCTTGTGATCTACTCCGGCAAGTTGCTGATGATATAGATGCTTCCGATATTTCCACTTCAAAAAGTAATACATCTCTTAGTAATCATGAAATTGTTAGTGGACTGAAAGAAGCTTTGCGAGTAAGTACCGATACGGCCGTTTTAGCGGTATCAAAACAAAACGGTTTTTTTGGTGATGAGCTAATAAAAATAGGTTTACCACCTGAGGCTAATATTATTATGGAGAATAAAGATAACTCTATTTTACAAGCAGTTGGAATATCTGCCATGATTGATGATGTGATATTGAGGATGAATCGTGCTGCTGAAGAATCATCAAAAAAAGCCAGTGACGTTTTTCTAAATTCTATAAAATCAATGAGTATTACCGATGCTTATGGTATTTTAAAAGGTGGAGATACTGCTGCTACTCATTTTTTTAGAACAAATAGTTCTAAACAACTTTATGCAGAATTTAATCCGATTATAAATAAATATCTTGATGAACCTCTTGTTGGTGGTGTATCTACTAATCAAGCTTGGAATAATTTAACATCTGCCTATAATAAAGTTGCTCAGTTTTCTTCTTCTCTTACTCCTGTAAATACAAAATTAGATGACTATGCTACTAAAAAAACCATTGATGGGTTGCTTGTTAAAGTTGCCGAACATGAAAAACAGATTCGTAAGGACCCTGTTGCACGTGTTACTGATATTTTGAAACGAGTTTTTAATTAGCCCTGATTACTAGATAAAAAGTAACAAAAAATATCTAATTTTATAGCACAGTAAGAAACATTAGAGGCTGTTTAATTACAAAAACGATAAAAGAGATATTTTAATGATTTCTGAAAGAAAATAAGGCAATTCCTTTAGGTATCTACGCCTTATGGTAAAGTTGCTTAAAAAGTAAGTAAAGTTGTTATTCAAGAACTAATATCTTTCAAAAATCATGTTCTATTTATTGATAATGGAAGTGAATTTGCTGAGCATAAATTGCTGAAAAATTAAATACAACAGTATATTTTGCTCATCCTTATAGCTCTTGGGAAAAAGGGTAAATCAAATATTTGTAATAAAATTTTAGTGATTGGTATTACATTTTTTGTAAATTTGCATACTAAATTTTAATACTTGAAACAAATATTATAATTATTTATATATGAAGAAGTTAGCTGTTCAATTAGTGTTAGTGGTAATTGTTATATTTTTGGGATACAAAGTTTATGACAGTATTATGGAACCTGTTCGTTATAAAAAAGCATGGACAGATCGTGAAAAAATTATTATCGACAAATTAAATTCTATAAAAGAATTGCAAATTGAGTATAAAAAGATTTATGGTAAATATACTGGTAGTTTTGATACACTTATTTATTTCTACGAAAATGATAAAATGCCATTAGTTTTGAAGAACGGTACCGTTCCTGATACTTTATCTGAAGAACAAGCATTGAAAATGGGTATTATTACAAGAGATACTACTTATGTTCCAATAAAAGATACACTTTTAAAAGATGTTGAAAATTTCAATATTAAGAATATTGCAATTGTTCCATTTACTCATGGTAAAGTTAAATTTGAAATGGAAGCATCTACTGTTGATAGAGCAAACTTTAAAGTTCCTGTTTTTGAAGTAAGATGTTATAAGAAAGATTATCTCGCAGAGATTAAAGAGCAAGATCTTTTGAAAAATGATTTAAATATTATGAAGGAAGATGATAAATTTCCGGGTCTCATTTTAGGTTCTTTAACAGAGCCTTCTACCGATGGAAACTGGTAATTTGTGTAAAGAACTGTAAATTTGAAGCCTATTCAGAAAATAGAGAAATCTCAGTTTAATGCTGCAAATAGGGAAAATATTTTATCCATCAATGTACGCATTGATGGATTTTCTTTTATTATAAGCAATAAAGAAAGTATTATTGTGGGTGAAAAGTACGAATGGCAAGCCAAAGATTGGTTGTTTGCATATAATAAAATCAAAGATATTCTTAATCTACAAAAAAAATTCGATAATAGTTTTTTAAAAGTGATATGTATTATCCATTCTTGTGATAGTTGTTTAATCCCTGATGAGTTTTATTCTAAGGATCAGGAGAAATTTGCTTTGGAAACATATTTAGGAAAAAGTGATTTAAAAGTATTATCAACAAAACTAAGATTATTATCGGCTCATTTTATTTTTGGTATATATCCGGCGATTTATAGTCTTTTTATAAATAAGTTTCCTAATATTATTACTTATAATAAATCTGCCTTCGATATTGATATGGCACTAAAAGAAGCTGATGAGAAATCTACACTAATAATTGAAATAGTGAAGCAAGAATTTGAGATTATTGCTATTAAGAGTAAGGAACTTATTGCTCATAATTTTTTTCAATTTCAAACAGCTGATGAGTTTATGTTTTTACTCCTTAGTTTTGTTAAGCAAAATGATTTTGATACAGAAAAGCTTGAACTAAAAATAAAAGGTAATCTACTTATGGATTCCAAAATAGGAGTAAAGCTTGATAAATATTTCAGAAATATCCATTTTAAAAAACCAACTTCTGATAAAAAGGAAGATGCATTTAATTCACTATTAAACTATACTCAGATTGCGAATAATTAGTGGAACATTAAAATCTCGTAGGATTAACCCGCCAAAAAATTTGCCCGTTAGGCCGACTACTGATATGGCCAAAGAGGCACTCTTTAATATCATTAGCAACATTTACGATTTTAGTGAGCTAAACGTTTTAGATTTATTCTCGGGTACTGGTAGCATCTCTTATGAGTTTTATTCTCGCGAATGTGCAAATGTTACAGCTGTAGACCAGAATTTTAAATGTATAAATTTTATTCGTAAAACTAAAGAGAATCTCAATATGGATAGCCTTGATGTTATTCAAGCAAATTGTTTTAGCTTTTTGGAGAAAGCTTGGAATAAATATGATATAATATTTGCTGATCCTCCATACGATATGCCTGATTTTGATAATGTTGTGAAGTTGGTTTTTGATAAAAACCTCCTTTCTAATAATGGTATGTTAATAGTTGAGCATTCTAAAAATACACACCTTAACAATTTCTCTCAATATGTGAACACCAGAAAATACGGTAGTGTGCATTTTAGTTTCTTCGAAAATCAAGATTAATATTATTCTTCCTGAATTATTCAATATGCCAAATTTGCTCAGTATCCCAATTTGCTCGAATATCTATTACTTTGGGAACATAGAATATTTGTTCCGGCTGGGTTTTATTATCTAAATCGCCGGTATCCCATTTCCCATTGTAATTCTTGTCAACAATAGCTTTTATTTTATACTTGCCATCAGTTAAATAAGGATATATAATTACACTTGAACTATCTATAATATCTTCTCTAAGTATCTTCTCTTTCTTATTTAACAATTGTATAATTAGTCTGTCTTTATTATCATAATTTATATCTAATTTTAAGCTTCCATATTGTCGCATTTCAGTAGTAAAGAATTCTTTTTGGAAAGTGTCGTTTGTTGCATAGTATATATCAAAGAAACAACTATCTCTGATCAATAGTTTATACTTTTCCCTTTCAGAGAAATTTGCATCGATATTTATACTAAGTCTATTAATACTATCGGATAAATAAGATTTATGTTTAATAGGAATCCAGGAAGTATCCTTAGATTTGTATAGTTCTATTTTGTTTAAATTATAATTTCTTAAAGGGACCTTAAATTTTACTTCAATACTACTAAAGAAATGAAAATTAGCACTTAGATTAGTTGTTAAACTAATCTTTGGAATTGTTTTAGCTTTTGGTTTTACCTGTTTCACTACCTGATTTCTTCTATTTCTTCTATTAGAAGATTTGCGTTTTTTCTTCACTAAAACCATTTCCAAAGTATCAAGATTTTTATCGCTATCGGAAAGTAATACATTAATAGTATCTTTCTTTATTGACATAAGGAAAGTGGTGACAGAATCTCTGTTTATTCCATATACTTCTTTATGCCAAATAGTGTCAGGAGCAAAGTTTAAAGGCTTTATCTTGAAGTCAGAAACAGCTTTGTTGAAAACAAATAATGCTCTGTTTGGTGGATATGTTTTATTTGAAATAAGTTTTAATTCTTTAGGAGTTTCTTTAAAAACAAATAGATTTATGTCAGGATATTTCGGAGTAATATTTTTACTCATTATAGAGTCTTTGTTTATTTTATCAAGAGGTTCTTCATAATAAGGCACTACCAAAGAGTCAAAAAAAGCAATTTCTTCATTTGGTTGATCATAAATATAGTTTCTGTTTTCATCTTTAAGTGCAAATATCTGATATTTACCGGCAGCAAGATTATTAAGGTAAAAATGTCCGTCTTTTTCTGCTTTACAAAGGTAATAGGGTTTATGCTTATAGATTGCACTATCAGTTGTTGATTTATACAACATAACATATAATTCTTTGTAATTTGTATGGTCAAAGGCATTTACGACCTTCCCTTTAATTTTTAAAGAATCTACTATTTTACCTGTTGAAAACACATACGAAAAATTATGAACCGGCAGGTTCTCTTTGAAATTAACAACAGCATCTCCAAAGAAAATAGTATAAGTTGTATTGGGGCGTAATGAATCAGGCAGGTCAATTATAAGTTTCTTCCCATTGATGTTTACCTTAGGATCTTCTGGCATTTGTGGAGAAACCACTAATTGTTGGCTTAGTTTGTCGAGAATAATAAATTCATCAAAATATATTTCTACTCTTTTTTTATGCATATTCATACTCCCATTTGCTGGTTTGTATAACTTTGGAACAGGAGGTGTAGTATCTACAGGACCACCACTTGGCTGTATCATGGTTGCACAAGATACTGCTATAGTGGATATTAATAAGAGAATATATATTTGGATATTATGTTTCATCATTAGCAAAATTAGCAAAATTATTACACATCTAACAAACATAATTGGAATGCTAATATTGTAGAAATTTTTAAGATATAAATTATTTATCTTAGCCAATCAAATTGAATTAATGGTAATTAAATCGAAATATATAATTCTTATCGTATGGCTTCTTTCTTTTTGCCAATCTGGTTTTACCCAAAATTCCACTTTAACACAGTCTTTTAGTATTAATAGCTATCAAGATACTATTTTATTAGATAGTATGATAATTATTCCTTCAAGTTTTAAAATATCGAATTCGAAAGGTGAGATTTTAGATACTAGTTATTATAAAATGATATTTACGAGTTCTAAAATAGTACTTGATAATAATTTACCACAATATTTTTATCCTTTAAAAGCGGAATTTAGATTGTTATCCTTTGATTTAAGAAAGCCTTATTTTCATAAGAAATTTAAGATAAAACCGGCAAGTAATAATATTGATAATATGTCATATTATAGTTTTACTATAAATAAAAAAAGTAATTCACCTCTCGGTCTTGATGATTTTCAAAAGTCTGGAAATATTTCCAGAGCTATCTCTGTTAGCAACCAGCAGAATGTTAGTGTATTGTCACATCTGAATTTGCAAATTAGTGGAAAAATTTCAGAAGAGTTAGAGTTAATAGCGTCAATAAGTGATGATAATATTCCAATACAACCTGATGGTAATACCCAACAACTTCAAGACTTTGATAAAGTGTTTATTCAAATTAAGCATGAAAAAGGACAGCTTACCGCCGGAGATTTTGAAATGAAAAGACCCAATTCTTTTTTTATGAGATATTATAAAAAGGCTCAAGGTGCCAATGCTTCTGTAAATTTGGATTTAAAGTCGAAGGCTAATTTAAAGGTGTATGGAGGGATAGCTTTGAGTAGAGGTAAATATGCCAGAAATACCATTATTGGAATTGAGGGTAATCAAGGACCATATAAATTGATAGGCGCTGATTTTGAAAGAGCAATAATTGTTTTATCAGGAACTGAGCAGGTTTATGTTGATGGTAAGCTCCTAAAAAGAGGACAAAGTTATGATTATATTATTGATTATAATACAGCAGAAATTACTTTTATGCCTGGTTTTCCTATTAATAAAGATAAAAGAATAAGTGTTGAGTTTCAGTATTCTAATAGAAATTATGCAAGATATTTAGCAAATGCAGGCTTTGAATATAGTAGGACAAAATGGAAGTTTGCTACTCATTATTATATTGAAAATGATTTGAAAGATCAGCCTTTGGATATGGATCTATCATCCTCGCAACAGCAGTTGCTTTATAGTATTGGTGACAGCCTACAGTATGCAATAAGTCCCTCTGTAGATAGTGTTGGTTTTAATGATAATGAAGTATTATACAAAAAGATAGATAGTTTGGGTTTTTCGCCGGTTTATGTCTACTCTAATTCGCCTGATAGCGCAATTTATAGATTAGCATTTAGCTTGGTGGGAGCCGGTAATGGTAATTATCGTCAGCAAAAGAGTAGTGCTAATGGTAGAGTTTTTAAGTGGATAGCTCCTATAAATGGCATAAAACAGGGTGAGTATGAGCCTGTTGTGTTGTTGGTGACTCCTAAGAAAAAGCAACTTATATCCGGAATTGCCGAATATCATATTAATAATAATACATTAATATATACGGAAGTGGCTGTTAGCAATGAAGATTTAAACACTTTCTCACCTTATGATAAAGAAAATAATACGGCTCCTGCTTTTAAAATTAATTTTCAAAATACTCTTCCTTTATCTAAAAGAACAAAAACATGGAATTTGATAACTAAAGCAAATTATGAATATACGGATGCTAATTTTAAACCAATAGAGAGGTTTCGTTCTGTGGAGTTTAACCGTGATTGGAATGCTTATGATATTAATGGGAAAACACAGCAATTAGCTAGTATTATTCTAAACTTGGAAAAGGAGAATATAGGTAAAATTAAATATTCATTTGAAGATTTTAGAGCAAAAGATTTTTATTCAGCTCAAAGAAACTCAGCGAATATTATTTTAGGAGATAAGTCATGGAAAACTATTGGCAATTTATCTTATACAAGTACTTCACAAACGAATCAAAATACAAAATTTTTAAGGCACTATTTAAGTCTTGAGAAGAGTTTTACTCACTTTAAGATTGGTATTTTGGAAAATGCAGAGGATAATAAATTTGTAGCTGTATCTTCCGACAGCCTTATGCTCAATAGTTTTAGGTTTCAGGAGGTGAAAGCTTTTGCCAATACCAGTGATACGTCAAAACAGTTTGTTCAACTTCATTATAAATGGCGGCGAGATTTTCTACCGAAAAATATATCTCTTACCAAAGCAATGGATGCTCAAGAGATAGGACTTAAATATTCATTATTAAAATCTAAAATAAATAGACTTAATATTATTGGTAATTACAGACGATTACAAATAGGAGATTCTTCACTTACTAGTATTAAACCTCAAGAGACTGCCAATGGTAGAATTGAACATATCCTTAATTTTGCCAAAGGGAGTGTGAAAGCTCAGAGTTTCTATCAATTAGGTTCCGGTATGGAAACAGCTAAGGAATTTAGTTATCTTGAAGTTACTGCAGGCCAAGGAGTTTACTCATGGATTGATTATAATGAAAATGGAGTGAAAGAGTTAAATGAGTTCGAAATTGCTGCTTTTCAAGATCAGGCAAATTATATTAGAATATACTTGCCAAGTACAAATTATATTAAGACTTTTAATAACCAGTTTAGCACTAGCATAATGTTAAACCCATCAAGAGTTTGGCGAAGATCAGATAATGATTTTTTGCGTTTTGTTTCTCATTTCTCAAACCAATTGGTTTATCGAAGTTCAATAAAGACACTTAATTCTGACTGGAAGTCATTTGTAAATCCGTTTTCTCATCAGCTTATTGATGACTTATTAATGAACCTAAATTCCAGCTTTAGAAACACTTTTTATTTTAATAGATCGCACCCCAAATTTGGTGCTGATTATACTTTCTCTAATAATCAGAATAAAATATTAATGATGAATGGATATGAATCCAGGTTTAATAGTCAGCATCAATTAAAGCTTAGATGGAATTTGAACAGGAAGTTTTTATTACAAATAGATTCTAAACTAGGAAATAAAAAATCTTTTAGTGATTATTTTGAAAGTAAAGAGTTTGATATTAGCTATTATGAAGAAAAATTAAAATTAACGTATCAGCCAAATAGAGTTTTTAGAATTGCTATGCCAATTCTTTATACAGAAAAGAACAATACTGATTTGTATGGTGGTCAGAATAGTAAATCTTTCAAATTGGGGCTTCAAGTTAAATATAGTCTATTAGAAAAGGGAAGTTTTACCTTCGATTTGCAAAGAGTAGATTTAGCATATAATTCCGAAACTAATAGTAGTGTTGCTTTTGAAATGTTAGAAGGATTATTGCCTGGTGTTAATTATACTTGGAATTTTAGTTATCGACGTACAATATTAAAAAACTTACAAATGAGTTTAGTATACAATGGTCGTAAAAATAAAGCTAATAAAGCGATACATATTGGTAGCGTGCAGATAAGGGCTTTCTTTTAAGATTTATTTATTATTTATATCTTTGCGAAATTATTCACTAATTTTAATTTTTATCTTATGGCTAAAATAATACTATTAGCAATTTTAATTTTGCCATTTTATAATTCTATTGCTCAAGATCAACCTCATAAATCTAAAAAACATATTAAAGTAGGGCTTGTTCTCAGTGGTGGTGGAGCAAAGGGATTGGCACATATTGGAGTTATAAAAGTACTTGAAGAGGAAGGGATATATGTTGATATGGTTGGAGGCACAAGTATGGGAGGTTTAATGGGAGGTTTATATGCTAGCGGATATTCTCCTTCAGAATTAAAGGAGGTTGCCAATAATATACCATGGGATAAACTGCTATCTGATAATTCTGTTCGTACTGATTTAACAATAGAAGGAAAGAAGTCTACAGACGGTTATTTTTTAAGCTTGCCATTGAAAGGATGGATACCTGGTTTGCCAAAGGGCTTGATAAAAGGACAGTTAATTCTAAATTATTTAAATAAGTTAACTTGGCCAGTTGCTGATATTAGTGATTTTTCTAAGTTACCAATACCATATTTTTGTGTTGCTACTAAATTGGAAAATGGTGATACCATGTTGTTGGATAAAGGAGAATTATCACTAGCGATGAGGGCGACAATGAGTATCCCTTCAGTTTTTGAACCGGTAATTTATAATGGTGTAAGTGTTATTGATGGAGGATTGGTAAATAATTTCCCTGTGGACATAATGTTAGATAAAGGTGCTGATTTTATTATTGGTGTTGATGTAGGTGCTCCTCTTTATAAGGCAGATGAAATTAATAGTATTATTGATATTATGGACCAAACCAGTAGTTATCATAATCAAACTAATTTTAAAATAAACAAAGCTTTAGCAGATATTTATATTCAACCGGATATTACAGGACTTACAGCTTTCTCTTTTGATGTACCTGTAGATAGTATTATTAAATTAGGGGAGGATGCAGCCAGAGCTCATATTGATGAAATTAGAGCTCTTGCAAGGAAAATAAAAAAACGTCAAGCCGAATTTGAAGCATTCCGATCTCATTCTCGCTCAGATACTATTTATGTTAAAGGAATTCAAATTGAGGAATTGGAAAATGTTTCACAAAGAATGGTTATTGGCCGGCTTGGATTAAAAATACCAGGGATAAATACGGTTGATAATATAAATTTAGCTATTGATAGATTGTATAGTAGTGGTTTCTTTAAGACAATTAACTATAAGTTAGAAGAAGAAAATGGTGAGTATATTTTGGATATTAAGTTAGTAGAAAAAAAAGGAAGCTTATTTAAAGTTGGGGCTTTTTATGATACTGAGCTTCAAGCAGGAATAAAGCTTAATTTAACATTCAGGAATTTATTAATTAAAGGTTCTAAAATGGGTGTGAATATTAAAATGGGTAGTAATGCTGGAGGTGAAATTAATTATTTGGTTGATAGAGGCCGGAAGTTAGGCATAGGAACTTATGCAAAATATAATTCGCGTTCAGTCTTAGTGTATAATAATAATTATGAAAATAAATCCGGAGATTATTATACGAGTTTTTCATCCCTATCTTTATTCGGATTTTTTAATTATAGTAATAATGCTGAATTGCAATTAGGAGTTAGCACTGATTTCTTTGGTATTAGTGCTGAAGTCTCTCCTATACCAATTTCGGGTTTAAATGAAACTTACTATAAAGCATTTGCTGTTTTTAATATTGATAGTTATGACGATAAGTTTTTCCCTAGTAAAGGGCAAAGATTTATGATTGAGGGTAATTATATTAAACCAGATGTTGGTGAGCATTTGATGTATTATAAGTTATTTTATGGACGGGCTTTGCCTATAGGCAAGAAAATTACCTTTCTTCCTTCTGCATTCTTTGGTGGTTCGTGGAATGGATTGACCAGAACCGGATATTTCTATGCCGTTGGAGGTGATAACTTTTCTGAACAAGGTAATTTTATTCCAATGAATGGATTGCCATATACAGCACAGATAGTTGATAATGTAGTTATTGGACATCTAAATTTTAGATATGAACTTTTTCCTAAGAATTTTATTGAATTGAAGACAAACGCTGGTGCTACATCTGATTATGTTGAAGAATTGTTTGTGAAATCTGATTTCCTTTATGGTGGAGGACTAGGTTATACATATAAGTCTCCTATCGGTCCTATCGGTATCCTTTTTAGTGCTTCTAATTTACGAAAGAGCTTAGATATTTATTTTAATATTGGTGTTAATTTTTAATTCACATTAGATAATTATAGTATAAAATATATGGCTGCCTTATTAATTTTGAGGCAGCCTCTTTGTATTTTTTGAATATTTCAAATATTATTTCTTGATAAATCTTTTAACTAAGATGTCATTATCAGTTTGTATGTATACAAAATAACTTCCTTTTGCTAAACTGCTAGCGTCCATACGTAATTTAGTTTGTCCATTGCCTATATATTGTTGTTGAACTTGTTGACCATTTATATTATAAACAATAAGTTGTGAAACTTTAATATTATTCCATTCTAAATAAACATAGTCTTCTGTATTAGAAGGAAATAATTTTAAGTATTCAACGGTTTGCGATTTTTCTATCCCTATATTTGAGCTTTTTGCAACAGTTGTACTTGTAGTATAGATAATATCTCCACTTGTACCCATATTACCATTAGCGGCATTTAGAGCTGCATAAAAAGTTACTGTTCCTGTTGGTTCAGATGGAGCTATCCAATCTACAGTCCAAGTCTTGCTGTCATTTGTTGGTGTTAATCCATTTCCAGTTTGAGTTATTGCATGGTTTGAATTTACCAATTTTGTTTCTCCGGAATTTGTAATAATAAAAGTTCCAACTTTGTTATTTAATGAATCTTCAGCAGTAAGTTCAAATCCAAAACGAGAAACACCGGTATGAGTACCAGTAACTGTTATTGTATAAGTGTTTCCAGGGATATATCCATTTGTCGGGATATTGGTTGATATCCAAGAACTTACTGCAACTGCAGTTCCTGTATGACATTGTGTGCACGATTGTCCATCAGCCGGTGAAGCTGTTTTCCCTCCCGGACTGCCTCCTGCATTTGTTATTGCTGAAATGGTCGTTATCATTATAATTGCCAATGTGCTAAAGAGGTAAAAAGTCTTTATCATAGAATTATTTGTTAATTGAAATTTGTGATTATTTATTCAAAGTTAGTAATAATAAATTTGAACTTGACTACAAAAATAGATAATAAATTATGATTAGATTGTAATATTTTTAACCATTTGATCCGGATTATTCACAAATAATCCTAACGATTAAAAAACTAATAACCTTCATTCGACATAAGATTTCACTCGCAGAAAACTAATATCTAACATTTGGATATTTTTCAAATACCAATATTTGAGTT
>JAMOQI010000002.1 GCA_027064095.1 Bacteroidales bacterium
ACTTGTGTCAAAAAAGGATTTTCTAAAAATAAACGACAACTTAGACAAGAATAAAAGAGAGCAAGTTGGTTATGATAAAAAAACAAAAGAGATTGCTAGACCTCTTAACGGATATTTAATTTGTGGAGAATGTGGTAATAAGCTTGTGGGGTATGAAAAGAGAAAAAAGATTAAAACAACAGGAGAAATAAAGTTCTTCCATTATTATAAGTGCTACCATTGTAATGAAGTTCATGTAAATGCTAATACAACAGTAAGAAATATTGGTGTACATAATCAATTTGTTGATTTGCTGAAATCGTTAAGAATTGAAGACGAACATATCGAGCCATTAGGAGCAACTTTATTCAGAATAATAAATAGTAGAAGTCAAGAATATAAACAGGAACAAACTATACTTAAAAAGAAAATTACCGAACTGAAAAAGGAGCTTAAAGATATAAAAAGAAGACACGCATTTGGAAAACTTGAGAAAGAATTATATGATGAATTTTCAAAAGAACTAATAGATAATATTTTTGAATTAGAGCAAAAAAGTGATGATAGCGATTATTCTACATCGAACTCCCAAAAAAAGATTAATACTGCATTGCAAAAGCTTCAAAAGCTTCATAAAACATGGGATTCTGAGGATTTTGAGAAACAAAAGAATATACAAAAACTAGTATTTCCTCATGGAATACTCGTTCAATCAGATATAGGCTTACTTCGAACTGATAATACAAGCAAATTGATTCAGTTTATTCTTTACTACAGAGATAGTTATATGGAAAATAAAAAAGGGACTACCCAGTTGATTTTGGATAAGTCCCTTTATGCGGAGAGGGGGGGATTCGAACCCCCGGTACGGTTACCCGTACGCCAGTTTAGCAAACTGGTGGATTAAGCCACTCTCCCACCTCTCCTTTCACTTTTAGCAAATACTATAATTATCTAAAAGCGGATGCAAAAATAAACCTTTTTCGGTTTAACACAACTTTTTTTTAAATTTTAATTGACTAATTTTTTTAATTATTTGGTAACCATAATAAATCTTTAAACTTAAAACAAACCAATCAACCGGTCATGCTGAGTAATTTATTTTGTCACAGAGGAAAGAAAACATTAAAACAACCAACTTATTTATATGAATAATGCAGGATAAGGCAATTTTATTTTACTTTTGCCATTAATATAAGAATCTATTATACAGCAATTCTGTTAGTAAAAGTTATACTATTTGAAGTCTATAAATCAATTTTTTAAGGAAAAAATTTCAAATAATAACTACTTTAAAAATGTAGTTATTTTGATGTTTGGTTCAGGTGTTTCGCAATTAATTCCACTTATTGCTTCTCTGATATTAAGCAGGCTGTATACTTCTGAAGAATTTGGCGTTTTCACTCTTTTTTCCAGTGTAGTATCATTTTTAACTGTAGCCTCTACCCTACGTTACGAACTAGCAATAATGCTTCCCAAGAAAAACATTGATGCTTTTCACCTTTTACTTCTTGCTTCAGGAATTAGTTTTATAGTTTCCATTTTAGTCTTTATATTAACAATTGCTTTTCCAATCCATATTTCAAACATATTATCCTCTGAGAATATAAAACCATGGCTTATTTTTATGGGGATAAGTGTATTTTTTATTAGCAATATTCAGAATTTAACTATTTGGTTTAACCGAAGAAAGAAATATAAGAACATATCAACCAATATGATAGTACAATCATCAACATCAGCAAGTATAAATATTGCAGATGGTTTTGCGGGTTTTACTTCAGGAGGATTAATACCTGGTTCATTAAGTGGGCAGGGAGTTGGTTTTATACTTTTTTTACGTTTATTAATAAAAAGAGATAAAAGATTATTTAAACATATCAGCAAGAAAAGGATAAAGGAGAATGCAAAAAAATATATTGAATATCCAAAGTATAATTTTCCACATCGCTTGGTAGATATGATTTCAATTACGGGTTTACCAATCTTAATTGCAACATTATTCTCTGAAACTGTACTTGGGTCTTATGGATTTATGCTAAGAGTATTAAAGGCGCCTTTAGGAATATTATCAGCTAGTTTAGGACAAGTATATTATCAACAAATATCTGAAGAAGTAGCTAAGAATAAATCAGTCATCAATCTATTTAAAAAAACTGTTTTTAGAGTAACATTGATTATTTCACCTTTTTTCATCCTTATTTTATTATGGGGCCCGGATATTTTTGCTTTTGTCTTTAGTGAAAAATGGCGTATAGCAGGAATTTACGCCCAGTATTTAACTCCTTGGCTTTTTGTAACTTCTATTACATCGCCAGTATCACAAACCCCTCTTACTATGGGATATGTAAAACTAAATATGTGGGCAGGTGTTTTTAGCAATTTACTTCTAGTGGGTTTATTTTACCTTTTTGCCAATCTATACAATAATGCCGAAACAGTATTCAAATTAATAGGCTTGATATTACCTGCTTTTTACTTACTTTTGCTCTACTGGTATTATCATATGATAAAGCAATACGAAAGAAGAATACATTCTAAATAATTATAGAATTTATGAAGAACTCATTACAAGCATTATATTATTACCTCAGACTTCCTTTGGTTCACCTTATAGTGGGTTTTAAATATTATTTTGGGTCTGTGGCTTCTATGCAGAATTACATTAGAACGACAGATAATGTATTTATCGCCAGTATATTAAAAAAATATGGTGCTCAAATTGGCAATCCAATTAACTTTAATGGTTCCATAATTATTGATAATTTTGAAAACAGCAAAACTCCTTTTAAGAATCTAATTATAGGCAACAAATGCTTTATCGGAACAGATGTTTTTCTTGATTTACCTGATAGAATAATTCTCGAAGACGAATCAATTATAAGCGCCGGTGTAAAAATATTAACACATCAAGATACAGGAGATAGGAAAATGAGTAAATATTACCCTCGAAAAGTTGCTCCTGTTAAAATTGGTTCCGGTAGTTGGATTGGTGTTAATTCTATTATTCTGGCAGGAATTACAATTGGAAAAAATGCAGTGGTGGCTGCAGGTTCTGTGGTAGTATCAGATGTAGAAGATAATACTGTTGTGGGTGGTTCTCCGGCTAAATTCATTAAAAAAATTACAGAATAAGTACAGCTATGAAAGTAATATTAGTTGGATTACCCTATTTTTCAAAAGAATTAGCTAAGAATTTAAGTTTAAATTTCCCAGATGATACTTTTATAAGCCTTGACACTTATTATAGTAAAAAGGATCAAATAAAATTTCTATTTCACATAATAAATGCTGATATTGTACACTCAATTAATGGCACCTTAGGTAAAAGCAAAGTCTTAGAGTTAGCCATGATGTTAAAAAAGAAAATCATTTTTCATTGGGTAGGAACAGACTTAATAAAATCAACAGAGTTATTTAAAAAGAATAAGCATAACCCAAAATTTATAAGCTATCCTACTCATATTACGGATAGTCCATGGTATGTTGAAAAATTAGCAAAGCTAGGGATGGATGCTCGTTTTATTGCTTTAAAAGGTTTTGAAAAGGAATATAAAATTCATGATTTTACACAAGAATTTAACGTCCTATGCTATATCTCTCAACACAGAGCTGAATACTATGGAATAAAACAAATTATCGAAATTGCTACTCAACTGCAACAAATACAATTTAACTTAGTTGGAATAGAAAGCTATAAAGAAGAATTACCGCCAAATATTAAACTCCATGGCTGGGTAGATAATATAAATAATTGGATACAAAAAGCCACTCTATGTTTAAGACTTCCTAAAACAGATGGGCTGTCTTTCTTTGTTTTAGAATCACTTGCTTATGGTAGATATGTAGCTTATAATCAGGATTTTAAATATAGTCACAAATGTACTACAACTGATAGTTTTGTTAAATATATTCAAGACAAGAAAAATAGTTTTGACAATAATGAGTTGACTCCTAATACCGAAATTGCAAAGGAAATAACAAAAGTATTTAGCGCAACAAAAGTATTAAACACTATATACGATTTATATTTGAATACCATAACAAAAAAATAAAAATAATGAAGAAGAAGAAAATATTATTTCTGAGTTATTTTTTCCCACCTTTCGAGTCGGTTGGAGTAAAACGCATTGCCTATTGGTATAACAATATTAGCGAATATGGTTATAAAGCAGTTGTTTTTACTGCAATAAAACAAACTAAAAAAGATGAAAACATTCATTATGTTGCGCCAGAAAACAACAACAGCTTATTATCTAAATTAATTAAAGACAAAGGTCTTGCTTGGATTAATCCATTAAAGAAAAGATTAAAACAATATAACAAAGAAGATTTTGATATTATATTGATATCTGGCGGACCATTTATGCAAATGCTTATATCTAAATTCTTAAAAAACAACTTTAACACAAAGGTAATATTAGATTTCAGAGATCCATTTTATGCGAATCCCAGATTCCCTAAAAACAAGATAAAGGATTTTATTAAACTTTATTTTCAAAATAGATTTCTAAAATATGCTGACGTGGTAATCACTGTAAATTCCGAATGTAAAAAGCTAATAAATCATAATAATATTGAATTAATTGACAATGGTTTTGATGAAACGATATTAAACACATTAAGCTTTAATAGATTAGAAAATAATACTAATAAGTCAATCCACAACGGGATAGCAACAGGAAGAGTAGATTCAGACTTTGATATTACGCCCTTCTTCCATGCATTAGAAAAAGATACCAATATCTCATTTGGATATATTGGCAATCATGATTTTAAAGAATATTCCGGTAAATACCACCATGGAGGAGTGCTTGAATACTCTAAAGCTTTGGAATTTATTAACAATGCCGATTTTTGTATTTTATTTACAGGAGGTGAAGCATTTGAATCTTCAACAAAAATATTTGATTATTTAGGTCTTAACAAAACTATTCTAATAATCACTCAAGGAGAAGTAAAAACCGGCAGCTTGCATGAAATAACTAATGCTTACCCCAATGTTTTCTGGACAAAGAATAATATAAAAGATATTTTACAAGCATTTAGCAAAATCAAAAAACATAAAAACTTACAAATTGACACTAATAAGTATGCGAGAAAAGAAGGTCTAAAATTATTAACTCAAATTATTGAACGATGAAGTTAATGATACTTGCTGATGCCAAAAGTCCACATACAATAAAGTGGGCAAATGCACTTTCTAATCAAGGCATTGAAATTTGTATTCTAAGTTTTAGAAAAGCCATAAATGAGAATTATAATCATAATATTATAAATATCAGTTTAAATTCTGAAGGCAGTAAGTTCTCGTATCTCAAGCTTTTACCTATTGTAAAAAGAGAAATAACTACTTTTAAGCCTGATATTTTACACTCATATTATGCTAGCAGCTATGGATTGATAGGAGCACTATCTAATTTCCAACCTTTAGTTATTTCTGTTTGGGGAAGCGATATATTCGAATTTCCTAAAAAATCATTTTTGCATAAATCAATTCTAAAATTAAATTTTAAAAAGGCTAATTTCCTTCAATCCACCTCAAAAACCATGGCTATTGAAGCAAAAAAATATACTAATAAAGAACTAGAAATTGTACCCTTTGGCATTGACACAGAACATTTTAAACCTAAAATAATAAATAAAAAAGACGATACTATAGTTATTGGCACCATTAAATGGCTTGAAGAAATATATGGCATTAAATATCTAATTGAAGCATTTAATATTCTTGTAAAACAACACAGCAATAAGAAATTAAAACTTCTTATTGTAGGAGGAGGCTCTAAAGAAAAAGAATACAAACAATTAGTTGATAATCTAGGCATTAGTGATAAAGTTGAATTTACAGGCGCTGTTTCAAAAGAAGAAACTATAAAATATCATCAACGGATATCAATTTTTATTGCCTTATCGCTGCAAGAAAGTTTTGGCGTAGCAGTTCTTGAAGCAGCAGCATGTGAAGTTCCTGCAGTAGTATCTAATGTAGGAGGACTCCCGGAGGTTGTTATAAATAATAAAACAGGTTATGTAGTTGAAAGCAAGAATCCTAAACAAGCAGCTGAAGCAATTTCTAAGCTTTTACTCAACAATAAATTATTGACAAATTTTGGTATAAATGCACGTCAATTTGTAATAGAAAATTACAATTGGACTGATAATATTGATAATCAAATAAAACTTTATAACTCATATATTAAGAAAATACACTAATTTTACAATGTAAAAAGTGTGTTCTACTATAAATAAATCTTTTAACGGAATACTTACTATAAACTGAGATTCATGAATTTAAAAAACCTAAACTTAATATCGTTTCTGATATATTTTATCTTTATGTTTTTTGGCTTACCATATTCTGTTCAAGCTATAGGTTTATTCTTTCTTATTCAAACATTTCTGCTAATCAAACAAGGCATAAATCCACTTAGAAAAATCAATAAACTACTGATAATTCCAATTTTATTTTACGCAATTCATATAATATCATTGATTTATTCTGAAAATATAGCTGAAGCTAATTTCGACTTACAAGTAAAATTCTCTTTTCTTGCACTACCAATAATATTCGCACTTAAAAAAGAAGAAGATAAAACTGATTTTTTTAAACTTATAAAATCATATACCATAATTGCGCTGATAGCTGGTATTGCGTATATTATAAAAGGCTACTTCCATGCAGGCTCATATCCTCATTATATGGTCTTCTCGCACCCTTTACACCCTTCATATTTAGCATTGTATTTCACTGTAAATATTGCATTTGCAGCAATAATATTATTAAAGAAAAAAGAATTCCTTTGGGTTCAAATAATATCAATATTAATCTCATTTTCAATACTATATATAGCAGAATCAAAAGCAGGGTTAATAGCCACTTTCGCTATTATTGTCTTTTTCCTTTATAAAGTAATATTTCATAAAAACAAAAAACTAAGTATATCTATTATTTTTCTTTTTACCATAATAGCAGGTTGTATAATTATATTTGTGCCACGATTTAAAACCTTAATAACTACAACATTTAACTTTGAGAAAGTATATGCTCATCCCGAGAAGGTTGTTGAATCTACAGGATTAAGACTTTTGGCTTGGAAGGCAAGTTTGGATATAATTAGAGAAAACCCCATTATCGGTGTAGGAGCAGGTGATATTAAAGATGAATTGGCTATTATATATACCAAAAAAAATTACAAAAAACCATTGGAACTAAAAATGAATTGTCACAACCAATACTTAGAGACCCTTGTTGGTCAAGGAATTATAGGCCTGACAGTTTTATTATTATTAATTATTGCATTATTTGTAAATAAGAACCATAAGTTAATTAGTCAATTATTTGCAATTATTATTGGTACGAATATTCTGTTTGAATCCATGTTTAATGTTCAAGCAGGAGTAGTATTTTTCGTTTTTATTTACAGTATGATTATCAGCTCTAAAAAACATATACTAATACCATGAAAGAATACGATTATATTATAATTGGGAGTGGATTTGGAGGTTCTGTTTCTGCTCTACGTCTTGCTCAAAAAGGATATACTGTATTGGTAATAGAAAAAGGCAAATGGTATTCTTCTAATGATTTTCCTAAAACGAACTGGAATATAAAGAAATGGCTTTGGCTTCCCTCCTTGCGTTTTCATGGAATAATGAAAATGACTTTCTTCAAAGATGTTGGCATTATCAGTGGCACTGGTGTTGGTGGGGGATCGTTAGTATATGCCAATACATTACCAAAGCCAAAAGATAGTTTCTATAAAAATGGTAGTTGGGCAGATTTAAAAAATTGGAAAGAAGAATTAAAACCACATTATAAAACAGCTCTTCAAATGCTTGGGGCAACAAAAAATCCACATCTTGAAATTGGTGATATAATAATGCAAGAGTTGGCAAAGAAAAGAGCTAAAAATGAAAAATTTGATGCTACAAATGTTTCTATTTATTTTGGAGAGCCGGAAGTAGAAGTTGAAGATCCATATTTTAATGGCGAAGGACCTCGCAGGAGTGGCTGCACATTCTGTGGTGCTTGTATGACAGGCTGTAGACATAATGCTAAAAACACATTAGACAAGAATTATCTTTATTTGGCACAAAAATTAGGAGTGGAAATATTTGCTGAAAATGAAGTTGTTGATATATTGCCAGATGGCAAAAATGACGGCTCGAATGGATATATTGTAAAAACACAATCCTCAACACGATTTTTCAAAACAAAGTCTACATTTAAAGCAAAGAAAGTTATTCTCTCCGGTGGTGTTTTAGGAACAGTTAAACTACTTTTAAAACTAAAGAAAAAGAGTTTACCCAATATTAGTAACAAGTTAGGTGATAATATTTTAACAAATAACGAAGCACTAATTTTTAGCGTAAGTGAAGATTCATCAAAAGACCTCAGCAAAGGAATTGCAATAGGCTCAATACTTGATGTTGATGAAAGAACTCACCTTGAAATAGTCAGATATGGTGAAGGCTCAGGATTTTGGCGATTGGGAGTATTACCAATTGTTATCGGTAATAATATCTTTAAAAGACTTGGCAATATGTTTTATAAAATTGTAAAAAATCCAATTAAATACATTAAAGTTGCCACGGTAAAAGATTTTGCAAAACAATCGACGGTGTTATTATTTATGCAACAAATAAACACTACTTTGCAATTTAAGCATGGATTTTTTAAAATGAAATCATCTATTAGCAAAGGAGAAAAACCTAGCGCACAGATTCCATTAGCATTTGAACTTGCAGAGCAATATAGCGAAATAAATAATGCAAAACCTATGGTATTGCTAACAGAAACACTTTTCAATATGCCTTCCACAGCACATATTCTTGGAGGAGCTGTAATGGGCGATTCTTCTCTAACGGGGGTTATTGACAAGACAAATCACGTTTTTGGGTATAAAAATTTAATGGTTTGCGATGGCTCAATGATTTCTAGTAATCCAGGAGTAAATCCATCACTAAGCATCACAGCTATTACCGAACACGCTATGAGTTTGATACCTCAAAAACATAGCTAGCTTAGTAAACTGAGTTTAATATAAAAATATCCATTTTATCAAAATCAAAGCGAAAATATTTTTTTAAATAAGAGTCAACTAATTGTTAAGTAGTATTCCAAGGAATAAAAGAATAAATATCAGCAACGAATAATTTTAGTAAGAAAAAGTCTTCATTTATGTTTTCTAACCCGCATTATTCATACAAAAGCAAAGCTGATTGTATGAATAAGTAATGAATAGCGAGGATATTCATATTATTATACGCACGTATAGCAAATCAGCGCTAGCCGGATTCATTAAAGCATTACTGACAAAAGGACTTAAAGTTGGATAGGACGAGAAATATCGAATGAAGGTTTTAAATATTAAAGTATGAGTTTGCCATAAAATAGGCCGAGCTAATTCTCCTCTTCGTAATATATTTTATAAAATTTACGGCCATCAGTATCAACACCTTGCTCTATAAGCTCCTTATTGCCATGAATATATATATGAAAATTCTTATCTAATTTCAATACACTCTTAAAAATTCGTGATTGTTTTTTTACAGCTTGAGGAGAAATTTCAAAACTAGCATCAATGCTTAACTCATTTTTACTACTAAAACCTTCATCAAATGACCTAAATGATTCTATAACTGATTGCTCTTGAAAGACCTCCCTCTCAAACTCTTCTTTCTCAAATGAATCATGAGATTTGAAATACTTCACTGAACGATTTAATAGATCTATCTGGTCTGCCTTATTTACTTCATATTCTTCCGGAATTTGTTCTGTTATAAAACTTTTAGTAAGATTCATAAACTGACTAGTATTATTTACATAGTCATTTCTTAAAGAAACATTTATAAAATCATTAAGCCAATATTCAGTATCGCGACTTGTGTTATCAATAACGAAAACTGTATAAGGCTCTTCCCCAAATAAAATAAGACAGGCTTTATCAAGCTTTTTTGTACCAATACCTTTTCTGAAATTCATAAAAATATCGCCATCCATATTCCTATTGGTATCGATAAAATTTTCTTTATTTTCAACTTTATAAATTCCAAGTCCGGCATAATAATTATTGTCAAATTTAACATTATCAAACTTTATAACAAATAAATCACCATCCTTTATGTTTGGATGTTTTGACATATCCTTTAAGTGTTGAAATATATCTTTAGATCTAAGAATAAAACTATCATCATTCTTAATATTACGAGCAATATTAAACAATACATTCATCTCAATATCAACATTATGGCTAAACTCATAGGTTGTAATATTGTTGATAAAAGGCTTGAGAAAAATACTATTAATAAGTTGTTCTTCCTCTTCGCTTTTAAATTCATATTCAGAGGTACTAATATGCGAACTAACAGAATCAGATCCTAATTTATGGAAAATTATATTTGTTACAATTGCTTCATCAATTTCTATCATCTCATAAAATATTATTAATAAAAAATAAGAGCGCAAATATAGAATATTATAATACGATAAATTAGGATATTTTTACTACTGACAATTATATTTTCAACATATCAAAGATATCACCTCATTACTTATTTTTGAAATATCTGCAATAGTATTTTAAGTATTTTTGCTAAATGGATTTCAAATTAGTATCGGATTTTAAACCTACTGGTGATCAGCCTGAAGCTATAAAACAACTTGTGGAAGGGCTAAATAACAAACAAAAAGCTCAAGTGCTTTTAGGAGTTACAGGCTCGGGCAAGACATTTACAATTGCCAACGTAATAAAAGAAGTAAACCGGCCAACTTTAGTATTAAGTCATAATAAGACTTTAGCAGCACAGCTATATGGTGAATTCAAACAATTCTTTCCTAACAACGCCGTTGAATATTTTGTTTCATACTACGATTATTACCAACCAGAAGCATATATTCCTACTACAAACACATATATTGAGAAAGACTTACAGATAAACGACGAAATAGATAAACTAAGACTTAGCACCACCTCATCACTTCTATCAGGACGCCAAGACGTATTGGTAGTATCCTCAGTTTCTTGTATTTATTCTCTTGGAAACCCTGATGATTTTACTAATAATGTTATTACTTTAAAAGTTGGACAAAAAATAGAGCGTGATATTTTTCTAAGACAATTAGTAAATAGTCTTTACTCAAGAAATGAAATTGATTTTCAGCGAGGTACTTTTAGAGTAAAAGGAGATACTGTAGATGTTCACCCGGCAAATATTGATTTTGCTTACCGCATTAGTTTTTGGGGCAACGAAATAGAATCGCTAAAAAGTATAGTGCCTAATTCTGGTAATAGTTTTGAGAACCATGATTTTATTAAAATATTTCCGGCAAATATCTTTGTTACTGACCAAAGTAAAATGCGAGAAAACATATTTGCCATAAAGGACGACCTTGTTAGTCAGATAGAATTTTTCAAATCTATAGGAAAGAATTTAGAAGCAAAACGCCTTGATGATAGAGTAAATTATGACCTTGAAATGATTAAAGAACTTGGTTATTGCTCAGGCATAGAAAATTATTCAAGGTATTTTGATGGTAGAAAGAAAGGCGAACGTCCTTTTGTTCTTTTAGACTATTTTCCAGATAATTTTTTAACCATTATTGATGAAAGCCATGCTACTATACCTCAAATAAAAGCTATGTATGGAGGAGATAGATCAAGAAAACAAAACCTTGTAGAATATGGCTTTAGATTACCATCAGCAATGGATAACAGACCTCTCATTATAGACGAATTTGAACAACTTACACCACAAACTATTTATGTGTCTGCTACCCCTGCAGATTATGAAATTCAAAAATCTGAAGGTGTTATAGTGGAACAAGTTATACGCCCTACAGGATTACTGGATCCAATAATCGAAGTACGCCCAAGTCTAAATCAAGTAGATGATTTACTTAATGAAATTGAAATTAGAATAGAAAAGAAAGAAAGAGTACTGATAACCACTCTCACAAAAAGAATGGCAGAAGAACTAAATAAATATTTATTAAATTTAAATATTAGAAGCAAATACATTCATTCAGAGGTAGATACACTAGAAAGAGTAGAAATATTAAGAGAATTAAGATTGGGAAGTTTTGATGTATTAGTAGGTGTTAATTTATTACGTGAAGGACTTGATTTACCGGAAGTTTCTCTGGTAGCCATACTCGATGCTGATAAAGAAGGCTTTTTGAGGTCTGAACGAGCATTAACTCAAACAGCAGGACGTGCAGCGAGGAATGTAAATAGTATTGTGTTAATGTACGCTGATAAGATTACCAATTCTATGCAAAGAACAATAGAAGCAACAAATAACAGAAGAGAAAAACAAATGGCATATAATGACAAACATAATATTACTCCAAAGCAAATTATTCGTTCCACTGATTCAATTATAGGACAAACAACAGTTGCAGATGCTATAGGTCATGAAAATGATTCGTATTATAATAATAACACTAAAGGACCTGACATTGCTGCAGATCCTGTTGTTAAATACATGAGCCAAGAACAAATTAAAAAGGCTATTACAAAAGCTAAACAAAGTATGAATAAAGCTGTTAAAGAACTAGATTTTATTACTGCTGCAGGATATAGAGATGAAATTAAAGCCCTTACAGATATGTTGAAAGATTAATAAAAGCAAAGTGTAATAAAATATGCACAAAAATATAATTCCAAAAATTCTATAAGACCTTTACTCCACTAATCAACCCACAATATTCAAACAAAAAACGAAGCAAATTATCTAAATAAACAATGGATAATGCATTGGAATACGTAGCCTGTCCCGATTTATCGAAAAAAACCTTATTTAGAAAACTCAAATCTTGATATTTTAAAAATAATTAGATTTATTAATTTGACTTAATTGTCAGAATTATTTATAAATAAATAATCCAAATTTAAAAAAATATCAAAAAAAATGCAGGCATACTATTAAAATAAACTACCTTTGTGAAGGTAATGTTTGCTTTTAGCAAATTATTAAAATTATATATATGAAACGAATATCATTACTTTTAGTCAGCCTTTTATTAATAAGTTTTAGCATTCAAGCTCAAGATAAAATAATAAAAAAGAATAAAGAGGTTATTGAATGTAGCATTTCTAAAATTGATATTAAAATTATTGAATACACTCAACCTCAATACAATTCAAAAGTAACCTTTACCATAGCTAAGGATAGGGTTGAAAAAATCATCTTTGAAAATGGTAATGAAATAGACCTTGTTAAAGAATATAGAACACCCGAAGATTATAGCAATCAGAAAAAAGACATTATTAAATTTGATTTCTTCTCACCTCTTTCCGGTAATTTAACAATCGGATATGAGCACAGTTTAGGAGTACAAAAAAGCTTGGAAATGAGTGTAGGTTTTATTGGAGCAGGCTCAAATTTATTTAGAGAAAGCCCACGTGGAGTATTCTTTAGATTTGGTTATAAAATGATAAGAAGTCCGGAAGTATATTTCAATGCAATGCATTACTCTCATATTCTCAAGGGATTCTATATTCGTCCTGATATAATGTTCTCATACTTCTCTTCAATTGAAGACAAGAATATTACTTCACCAGTACCCGGTGGTGATATTTATCAGCATGTGAGAGTTGACAATTATTCTGGAGCACTGATAATAAATATAGGAAAACAATGGATAATGGATGATAAATATTCAATGTCGTGGCATATTGGTTTTGGATACGGTTTTGGAACAGATGCCGGATATTATTATAGTCATATTATCCCCGCTGGAAATGAATTTCCAATTGCATTTTCTGCAGGTTTAGCATTTGGTATTCTTCCATAATAGAACAACTGTCTGATTAAGAAACAAAGCCGGAATTGTTAACAATTCCGGCTTTGTTTCTTAATGTATATAAAGTTTCATCGTAAATCAACCACATCAGCATCAGGATATTTACTAACATCAAATTTAAAATAATCAGTTGGTAATTTAAGATTTGACATAAATTTAACAACGGTAAAAATATACATCTGATTATCCTTTTGATAAATTGTAGCTTTATTTACCCAATTAGCTTCCTTGTCAATCATTAATCTGATTTTATAGTACGATTGAGTTTTAACAGGGACTAAATCAATAATATAAAACGCTTTACCACCTTCTTTAGTAGTTTTAATTAATTTAGCAGAATAATCATCATTTACTGATGTTAGAAGTTTTAGAAAACTAAAAGCATTTTTAGAAGCATCAGCATTATTAACTTGAATTTCCTCATCATCAGGGCTGAATGTCCAAACTGTAGTTGCATCTGAAACAACCTGCCTCCCCATCATATGTAAATTATACATATCGCCTTGCATCACAATAGTTCCTTTAAGTTCATTATCAACGTCATGAGCCTTGTCAATCATTCGATAAGAAAAGTCAAATTTCATATTATCATATGTCTTTGCCTTTGCGGCTACCTTATCAAGGATACTTTTTGCTTTAGCATCAACAACTTGAGCATAAGAATTTTGAGTAAAAAAGAATAATATCAAAAATGCGTTTATTAGAATTTTAGTCATAATATAAAGTTTTTATAAAATTTCGGGCTGTAAAATTAGTCAAAAAAAACTAATTAGAATTTCCATTCCTCATATCTTCCAAATACTGTTCCAAACTCAAGATATCTTTTATCAAAACTTCTCTAGCTTTGGAACCGCTGAAAGGACCAACAATACCCGCAGCTTCTAGTTGGTCAATAATTCTTCCCGAACGATTATAGCCTAACTTCATTTTGCGCTGAATTAAAGACGTACTACCCTGCTGACTATTAACTATCAATCGGGCAGCATCTTCAAAAAGCACATCACGATCACCAATTTCTATATCCGATTTTCCTCCTTCCTCATCACCAATATACTCAGGCAAATTGAAAGCTGAAGAATAACCTCTCTGACCGCTAATATAATCTACAATATCCTCAACCTCAGGGGTGTCCACAAAAGCACATTGCAAACGTACCAAACCATCGCCCTTGCTAAATAACATATCACCTCTACCAATCAATTGATCGGCGCCACCAGCATCAAGTATCGTCCTTGAATCGATTTTAGATGTGACTCTAAAAGCAATACGAGCAGGGAAATTCGCCTTTATCAATCCAGTAATAACATTTACCGAAGGTCGCTGAGTAGCAATTATCAGGTGTATTCCTATAGCTCTGGCAAGCTGTGCCAATCTCGCAATAGGCCCCTCTACTTCTTTACCGGCTGTCATTATTAGATCCGCAAATTCATCAACAACAAGCACAATATAAGGCATAAATCTATGCCCATTTTCCGGATTTAATTTTCTTTGTATAAACTTAGCATTATATTCTTTTATATTCTTCGCCCTAGCCAACTTAAGAAGTTCGTATCTATCATCCATCTCCACACAAAGAGAGTTAATAGTAGCAACAACTTCTTTATTATCAGTAATAATAGCATCTTCACGACCGGGCAATTTTGCCAAATAATGACGTTCTATTTTTGAGAATAAAGAAAACTCCACCTTTTTTGGGTCAACCATAACAAACTTAAGTTGTGCCGGATGTTTTTTATAAAGTAGAGATGTGATAATAGCATTTAGTCCAACTGACTTACCTTGTCCGGTAGCACCTGCAACAAGAAGGTGAGGCATTTTTGCTAAATCAAAAACAAATGTCTCATTCGAAATAGTCTTTCCAATAGCCACAGGCAAGTCAAATTTAGAATTCTGAAATTTTTCACTTGCAATAATTGTCCGCATTGAAATTATCTCCGGATTCTTATTTGGCACTTCTATACCTATTGTGCCACGACCAGGAATAGGAGCAATAATTCGTATTCCTAAGGCTGCCAATGACATTGCAATATCATCTTCTAAGTTCTTTATTTTAGAGATTCTAATACCTGGAGCAGGAACAATTTCATAGAGAGTAATTGTTGGTCCAATGGTAGCCTTTATTTTATCAATTTGTATATTATAATTGGCAAGAGTAGTAACAATTTTATCCTTATTCTCTTCTAACTCTTCTTTATTTATAGATATAGTATTATTTACACTATGTTCTTTTAATAAGTCTAAAGTGGGATTTTTAAAATCATGAAGATCTTCGGTGGGATCGTAAGGTGTATCAATACCATGAGAGTGTTCTATCTGTTTTCCTGTTAATAATTCCTCCTCAGTGGATACATTAATATCCAAATCCACCCCCTCTCCATCAACTTCATCAGCTGTATTAACATTATTACTAACATCATCACTCTCAATATTTTCTTCTTGTACCGACTCTTCTATTTCTAAATCAAAACTAGTATTTACATCTTTTTGTGATTTCTTCTTCTTAACTGATTCATCAACTTTGAGTTCAAACTCAAACTCATCTTCTTCAGTATTTTCCTTATCTACATTTTCTGTCTCCAATTTTGCCAATTGGTCAATATTTAGTCCATCAACCTCATAATCATCTAAATTATGTAATTCATCGCTTTCAGTGGAGCTATCGCTATCTTGCTTATTCCCAAAATATTCAAATATATTAAATCCAAATACTAAGAAAGAAATAAGGCTAAATACTATTATGATAATCGTACCGATATTTCCCACTAAACCAACAAAATACTGGCTCACTTCATAACCAAATATGCCACCAAAAATAGATGCTTTATCTCCCTGAAAGAAAAATGACAAACTAATAGAAAACCAAATAATGGCAAAAAAACTATGTTTTATAGCTTTTTTTAAAGATAGTATTCTAACATCAAATATCATGCGCAATGCCACTAACACACCCACATAAAGAAAGAAAAAGGATGATATTCCAAACCAGTTTTTAATAAAAACCTGAGACAATGCGGCTCCAAGTCTACCGGTAATATTATGTACAACAATATCTTGATCGAAAAGGACACGGCTAAAACTAATATTAGAGAAAATATCATCAGCGTCCCAACTAAACCAGCTAATAAAATAAGATACAAAAGCAACAAAAAGAAATAAACTAAACAGCAAAAGGAATAACCCTGTCAACCTTCTTACTCTAACATCTTTCAATGAAGATTTAATATTAGTAAATCCATTAGAGTTAGATTTTTTACTTACAGACTTTTTTTTAGATTTCTTTACCTTATTACCATCAGTAAATCCATCTCCCTTGGCATTCTTAACTGCCTTTTTTCCTTTTCCCTTTGCCATTTATTATATTATTGTTCCATTAAATACTTTTGCATTTCTTCTCCATCAGTAAATTCTTTATAATCGCTAGGCATAAAGAAATCCAACTCTTTTACTTTTCCTTTTTTCACTTCAGTAGCCACCATTTTAGTAATCAAGTCTGGTTTTACATCATAAGATTCTAATAATAATCCAGGAATTCCTTTATAAGGCCCATCAATATTATCCTTTGCACTACCTAATTCCTCAGAATAATACACAGAGAACATTCTTTCTTCATCTTCAGTTCCCTCTTTTGGAGTGAAAGTAACAACCGCTTTTTTACAAGTATAACCAGCAATTATTTTTGTATCACTTGAATAGTCAATTTGAGTAGTATATTTCTCAAGAGAATCGTTAGTCATTTCACTATATTTCTTAACCATAGCAGCCTTCCTTAATCCATATTCTATCATAACAATATATTTATCAGTAGTAGGATTAATAATAAAAGATTGAATAATTGGGCCCAAAGCAATATCAAATGAGCTCATACCATCATACATTTTTACTGTGATTGTAGTAGGCATTTTTGCTATCTGCACGTCACTCAACTGATCACTTTCATAAGAAACACTATATGTTACAATACCTCTAAATTGTTTTGATTTCTTCTTTTTCTTTGAGGTTAGTGAAGTTAAAAGGACAAATGATAACACTACTATCATTGCTAAACTAAAAAATCTTTTCATAATCTAATGTGAGTTTAATTAAAAAAATTAAAATATATTGTATTTTGATGATTATCAATCTATTAAAAATAATTAATATAATAAACAAATCTACAAATAATAATGTAAAAGTAATTAATCTTTTACAAAAAACATTACTATTAGTATTGACTTTTCACCAATAAAATGTGGAAAAAATCAAAGCTAAAATTGGCTACTTTTGCAAACGATATCAATATCAATTATTAAAGAGAAATTATACGCATTCAAGAATATGGGAAGGATAAAAATAATATTAAAATCAGGAAAAGACGAAGCAGTATTACGACAACATCCATGGGTGTTTTCTGGAGCTATAAAGAAAATAAATGGCGATCCACAAGAGGGTGAAATTGTTGATGTTTATAATAACAAAGACAGGTTTCTTGGCTGCGGACATTGGCAAAATGGCAGTATTGCTGTAAGAATTTTTAGTTTTGAACAGATAGAACCTGATTATAACTTTTGGAAGCAACGACTTGAAGCTGCTTATAAAATACGTAATGCCATTGGACTAACAAATAGCGAAACAACAAATGTTTACAGATTAGTTTTTGCAGAAGGAGATAGTTTACCAGGCTTAGTAATTGACTATTATAACGGAGCTGCTGTTATTCAAGCACATTCTTTTGGAATGTATTTATTACGCAATGATTTCACTAAGGCTCTTAAGGAAATTTATGGTAACAATCTACATACTGTATATTCTAAAAGCAAAGAAAGCTTACCAAAAAATAATGAATATAACATTGAAAATGAATTCCTTCTTGGAAATAAAGAATCAGAAATAGTACTTGAAAATGGAAATAAATTTAAAGTAAACTGGGTTAATGGGCAAAAAACCGGTTTTTTTATTGACCAAAGATTCAATCGTGAACTAGTAGGTAAATATTCTAAAAACAGAAAAGTATTAAATACTTATTGTTACACAGGAGGTTTTAGCATTTACGCGATAAAAGAAGGCGCAGAATTAGTTCATTCTGTTGATAGCTCAGCAAAAGCTATTGATCTTACTAATAATAATATTCTTATAAATGGTTTTGAGAATAAAAATCACCAATCATTTGCAATAGACACAATGAGTTTTCTACAAGAAATGGAGGAAACTTATGATTTGATTATTCTTGACCCACCGGCATTTGCAAAGCATCGTGATGTAAGACATAAAGCAATAAAAGGTTACAAACGTCTTAATGCTACTGCACTAAATAAAATAGCACCAGGAGGAATTCTATTTACATTTTCTTGTTCACAAGTAGTTGATCGACAAATTTTTGAATCAACAGTACTTTCTGCAGCAATCCAAAGTGGCAGAAAGGTTAAAATTCTTCATCATTTATCGCAGCCTGCAGACCATCCCGCCAGTATTTATCATAAAGAAGGAGAATATTTGAAAGGGCTTGTACTTTATGTAGAATAAAACTATGATAATTTTTGTCACTATTTTATGCTAAAAAGCAAAAATACCGCCAAAAATAAGCTTATAAGCAAAAAAATTGTATCATAAAAAATCTGTAATTTTGGAAGATTAACAAAACTAAGAATTATGGATGTTAAAATTGAAGCGTCTTGGAGAGAAGCATTAAAGGAAGAGTTTAATAAAGAATATTTTACAAAGCTAAGGGATTTCCTAATTGAAGAAAAAAGTAAGTACAAAGTATTTCCTTTGGGTTCAAAAATCTTCGAAGCCTTCAATCTTTGTCCATTATACAAAACTAAGGTTGTTATCATCGGGCAGGATCCATATCATGGAGATAACCAGGCTCATGGATTATGTTTTTCGGTTCAGAAAGGAACAAAACACCCTCCCTCATTAGTAAATATATTTAAAGAGTATAATAGCGATCTCAATTTCCCAATTCCTCAAAGTGGGGAATTAAGTTCTTGGGCAAAGCAAGGCGTACTTATGCTTAACGCAGCACTAACGGTTAGAGCACATCAGGCAAATTCCCATAGCGGCAAAGGTTGGGAAAATTTCACAGATGCAGCCATTAAAGCTGTTTCTGACAAACAAGACAATGTTGTATTCATACTCTGGGGTAGTTATGCTCAGAAAAAATCTTTACTTATAAACCAAAACAAGCACCTTATTATTAAATCTCCTCACCCATCACCTTTATCATCTTATAGAGGATTCTTTGGCTCAAAACCTTTTTCAAAAACTAATAACTGGCTAAAAGAACATAATATTGAACCAATCAACTGGAAATTATAGTCTATGTATAGTTATTTAAAATATGGTTTTACATTTTTAATAGTTGTGTTTATCGCGAATATTTCTATCGGCCAAATTAATTTTGAGCTAAAACCACATTTTGATAAAAAATCCAAGGATATATTGAGGCTGGATTTAAAAAAGGAATTTACTGATAGTACTTCGTTATTATCTGAAATCAACTCACTTAACACAAAACTACAAAGTATAGGTTTTATAGAAGCATCAATAGATTCATTACAATGGAATGATAAAATATGCAACACTTATATAACTCTAAATAAGCAATATAAATGGGGAACTATAAGCGAAGGAGAAACTACTTGGGCCAATTTACCAAATTTAAATTATAAATACAGAGATTTCAATTTGCATAAATTTAATTATCAAGAATTATTAGATTTAGAAGAAGCAATAATAATTTCATTGGAAAACTCAGGTTACCCTTTTGCATCAGTTAAACTCAATGATATCAATATTGCAGATAACAAAATATCAGGAAGATTAGAAATTAATAAAGGCAAACTAATCACGATAGATACAGTCATTCTAAGTGAATACAAAGATATTTCTTTGGGTTATTTACAACAAAACATAGGTGTTTTTATTGGAGAAGAATACAATGAATCTAATATTAGAAATATTGACAAACAACTAGATAAATTAAATTTTGCAAGAAAATCAAAAAGTACAGAAATTGAATTTTTAGATAATAAAGCAATAATAAAGATCCATCTTCAAAGACAAAGCAGTAACCAATTTGATGGGATAGTAGGTTTTCAACCAGCAACAAATTCAACAGAAAAAATGATGATAACAGGCCAATTAAACTTAAAACTCAACAACCTAACAAAACATGGCGAGAGTATTTATATAAATTGGGAAAGCCCTGGAAATCTATCACAAAACCTTGATGTTAAGCTAAATTATCCTTATCTAATGGGAAGCCCATTTGGTGTAGCATTAGATTTTGAACTTAACAAACGAGATACTTCATTTTTAAATATTGAAACTAAACCGGCAATCATATTTGCGTGGAACCCCAATAACAGTGTAAGTGCCTATGGTAATTTTATTTCTTCCAGGCCTTTAAGTTCCAGTTCAAATACCAGCTATATAAATGGCATTATTGATTTAAACTACACCGCTTTTGGGCTTGCTACAAATATCAATCATCTTGATTACCCTTTTAATCCTCTGAAAGGTTATGACATACTTTTACAGGTTGATGCAGGTAAAAAAACTATCAGAAATTATTCAGAACTCGATAATTCGATAAAAAATAGTATTAGCAATAATGAGTTTAGATTGAATAGTAAAATGAAATTACAAGTTTTTATCCCCATTGGAAATAGAAATACTATTCTTTTTTCAAATCAGTCGGCTTTAGTAATCAGTCCACAATTATATAATAACGAGCTTTATCGAATTGGTGGCTTTAAGAAATTGAGAGGCTTTGATGAACAAAGCATTTTCGCTAATTTATATTCTATAAATTCATTAGAATATCATTTTCTATTAAACAAAAATTCCTACATAGGCCCTTTCTATGATTTTTCGTGGATAGAAAATATAAATAATAGTACTTTAAATGGGTTATATCAAAGTTTCGGAATAAGTTTTAGCATTGCCACAACAGCTGGTATTTTTAGACTTATGTATGCCGTTGGAAAATATCCAAATATGCATTATGTTTTCAAACAAGCTAAAATTCATTTTGGATACACCACTGTATTTTAGCTTATAGAGTATTGTTGACGCGTATTATTCAGATTAAAAAATATAACTAAATCCACCCAAGACATTAAATTTATATGATGGGTAATTATACCATCGATAATATCTAGAAGCTGTTACATTATTAAAATTAACGAAAATACCAAGTTTTTTACGATATCTATACTCAATACCAAAATTAAGATCCATCCAGGCTTTAATAGTTGCAGTTGATTGAACACCATTTTCCCACACCGGAGCATAAGACTCACCATAAGAGATAAAAGCAGCTTTTATAAAAATCTTATTTTGTATATTATAATTACCAGTAAGACTAACATCATAAGATGGTTTATGCCAAGGGAAAAGCTCAGAGTTCATATTATAAACATAATAATTTCCGCGTAATAGGAATTGTAATTTCTCATGCAATCTGTAGGTTATAGCAGCTTGAAATTTAAGTTCATCATAATCATCATATACAACTGTAAATTGATTGTTGTACATTGTATTAGTATCAGTAATAAATAAAGGAGCATGCTCATATTGAGAATAGTAAAGTTGAAAATCAAAATTTAAACTCTTACTAATTGAGCTTCCTAAACCGAAATTAACTTGGTACTTTTGAGTTGTAAAATCCAATGGTATTTGACTGATAATAAATGGATTCTCATCACTGAAACTTTTCATAGTATTCCTGTATTGGCCTCCGGTTAAATTAAAATTGAAATACAATACATTAGGGATAGCAGCAAGATTTAACTTAACATCAGGGAAAAAGTTTATAATACTAGAAGTATCTGTTTTAACCTGCATATTAGCACCTATATGAGCAGACAACTGCCCAAATTCAAAATTATAGTAAGGTTTTATATCTATCAAATTCGTAATATGAGTAGGAAGAGTGTCCCAGATATTACTATAAAAGCTTTCTTTCAATTCAAACCCCAAACGTTCTTTTTTAAATTTGTTATAAAATGATGTTCCCCAATCGAAAAATCCATTTACAGCAACATTATGTTCACTGTTTCGATAAAAATCATTTAAAAAATAGTATGATGTTTTAATATCGTAATTCATTTCAGACTTACGCATTCTGTACCTATACCAATGTATATCAGCATTTACAAAATTATATCGCTGCGCAATATCAACATCTTCAGGCAATAGAGAATCAGGATAAAGTTCTGGCTTGAAACCATAGAAATGATTTACATCTCTTTTGTAGCCGATATTAGCCGAAAGAACTGACTTCTTCCAAAATTTACTACCATATACTTCAGCAATATTTTGGCTCCATGCAGGAAAAGCATAATCATTGATTTTTCCCGCCGACGAAAAATGCTTTAAATGTATACCGTACTTAATATCTCTTGATCGCAATTTGCTATGATAAAACTCAAAATATGGAGTTAGATAATTCCCTATTCCAAGTGCAACATAATTAGCATACAATTTATTGAGAGGCTCCCCTACCAATTTTGCAGGTCTTATTGGCACAATCTTAAATGGAATATCTAATTTCCTCTCTTTAATTTTATAATCAAAGTTTGGAGTTTTATAAACAGTATCTTTAAGTATAGGACTTGTATTTACTTTTGAAGCATCATCTATTGATGGAGTAAATTTACCCTGAATAATAATTTTATTATTTCCCGGCTGGGCAGCTACGATACTGGAAATAAACACAATAGCAAAAACCAATAAAAACTTATATATCTTCATATGTCCTATTTTTTCAATATTAAAAGAATGCTTTCTAATACACTCCTTGAAATTTAAACTATAATTTAACATCATTCCTATATTTTAATACAAATGCATTTGAAACGTTAATCATCAATCTCTTCTTCTTCAAATTCCTCATTAAAATTAGACAAATCACCATCAGTTTCTATAAACAAATCACTGTCTTTACCTAAATCGATAATCATTTCAGGATTTTTCTCCTTTATGTTATTCTTATTAAGTAGTTCTAACACCTTACTTAACTTATCTTTAGCCTCTTGTAGTATTTGTTCATCACCTGTATAATTATCAACTATACTCTCTAGTGTAGCTTTTGCCTGAACCAAATTACCTTTATTAACAAAAATATCAGAAGATAGAATAAATGATTTCACTACCCACTTCTCATATGAAGGCTCTTGTTGAATAACATTATAAGCCAAAGTTTCAGCAGTATCATATTGTTGTCTTTCATAAGCTATTAATGCAATATAATACTGAGCCTCAGCAGATTCTGGCGACGCCTGATACTGTTTCAATTCGTTGA
>JAMOQI010000003.1 GCA_027064095.1 Bacteroidales bacterium
TCTATTTAGATACTTTTCCAAATATTCTCCCAAATAATAACTATATATATAATAGTAACTATAAATAGTCAAGTTGATAGCTATTTATGTAGCAATTCTTAATGAGATTTTCCATGTTTCCTTAAAAATACATTTTAAAATAATTTTTTAGTATAACAATGGTTCGGTAATAAATCTCTAGTATAAAATAAAGTTGCTCAAAAATTGTTCTTAAGTTACTAATTAAAAGGATAATAATATGAGCAACCTTATCAAAGCAATAATATCCGAAATAGAACTAGCAAGTAAAGTAAAAATTAAATTTTTTTATCATATCATCTTCATGCAATCCAAAGCCCATTACAGTATTTAACAATATTTCGGTAAAAAAATATTTAAAAATTTTTCATCAGTAAAATCAATAAGTTAAAAATTAGCCTTGAAAAACATGAAACTAGTAAAATCAATGAGTTACGACGACTATAAGAAAGCTCACCAAACTATTGATAATAAAAGATAAAATAAAGATGCCTCTTGAAAAAACAAATTACGAATCGCAGATAAGGTAGAGAAAAATGAGATTATCTATTATTTATTTTCTCTCAAAAGCTTGACTTTAATTTTTTTTCATGATAAAAAATAATTAGATTTATTATAAAGATAGGTTGATTATGATTTTTTCAAACGAATTTTTTCAAACGAATTTTTTCAAACGAATTTTTTCAAACGAATTTTTTTCATAATTATCCTTTGGAGCCTCCATAGCTTTAGTTTAAAGAAAATTATAGTTCAACTTTTTATTTATATGGAAGAATTTATGCTTCTTTTATAAATAAGAATAAAATTAAAACCCATTAGTTTATGGAGGTAAAAATGGGGAAGAAGGTAATGCTGTTGATGTTAGTACTTATAACAAATTGTTTATGGGCTAAGAATCCATTTTCAAATATTAAGGATGTAGAGAAAGTTATTGAACTATCAAGAGATGTTGATTTATTAGTTGAGGGAGAAATCATTGATAAAGAGTATATCTATATACACCGTAAAACTAAACAGTTAGTAGATATAAATAATATTAGTTTAGATAATTTAGGGAAGATTGTTACCTTTACTAAGTTTACAGTTAGAATAGTAGAAAGTTTTAAAAATAGAGGTAACGTTAGAGATGTTAATGTTTGGGTATTAGGTGGAGTATTAAATATTGATGGGGAAAATAAAATTAATCTAACAAGTCATACTGCTTACCCATTACTTGATTCAGGTGATACTATGATAATGGGGTTAAAGAAAAATAGGAATATACACCCTATAAGTAATATTAAAGATGATTATGTTGATGGATATCATTTTTATAAAGCTGAAAAATTACAAATTCCATCTTCAGATGAGATGATAGAAAGTGTTGAAAATGGAGAATTAGAAAAGGCTAAAAAAAATGTTTATAATAAAAAGTTAAGATCATTAGAAGAGGAAGGAAGTACTGAATTTCCATCTTATGAAGATATAGATAATAACATCTTAAAAGCATCTATACAAAAAAATAAAAATATAGAAGCTAAAAAGAAATTTATTAAGAGTCTAAAGATATCTTTAAGGAGGGAATATGAGTAAGTTTTTAATTTTGACTTTATTATTTATTTCTATAAATTTATTTTCATATACAACTAATCATTATGGTTATGGTATGTGTGGTGAGTATGCTAATTTCCAAGTGTCAAAAAGTGATTTTCCTTCATATTGGGAGCCTATGATTGTAGAAATCAGTAAAAATGCAGCTAATTGGTGGAATGAAGCAGGTTCAGAACATCACTTATATTATGATGGGATTGGTACTTCTAATCCAGAAATAGAATACAATGATTGGTGTGATAGTACTGCTTTAGCTTGTACTAGCTGGTGGGTAAATGTTGGTTGTTTCTCAACATCTGTAATTACAATAACTGTAAATTCTGATGATAGTCAATGGTTAACATCAGATTGGGAAAAAAGTTTTAAAATGCAACAAGTTTTAACTCATGAAATGGGACATTTGCTAGGATTAGGTCATACCGATGATTCTGATGATTATGAAGCAATTATTATGAATACTTACTCTTATCCAAATAAGAATTATGCTCATTTAACAGAAGATGATAAATATGGAGTTAGAGCAATATATGGTAAAGATGATCAAACCTTGAGGGTTGGTAGCAGTTCAATATATACTTATTATCCAAATAATTCTCCAACAATCTATGCTTCTGGAAATAGTGATTATCAAACTTATAGCAAACCACAACTAGTTTATCAGCCTAATACAGCAAGAGGCTATGATTATATCGCTGTTTGGAATAAAGCAAACACAAGAGAAATAAACTATAGATTTGTAAATGATTGTGGTACAAATAATAATAGTATATGTGGATTATCTGGAGATACTAGACATTATATTGAAGATAGTGAAACCTTAACAACTCCATCAATTGCAGTTAGTGATGATGGTTATTACTCCGTTATTGCTTGGAAACAAGAGACTGCAAATAAAAAACAAAATGAAGCTGATGATATATGGTACTCTAGAATACCTACATATATTCATAGTTGCCAAGTAGATGTAAATTGTGGTAGCTCTTATGAAAGTCATAAGTTATTTGATAACTCAGGTTTAGCTAATAGTGATTATAGTTCTTTTAAGGCTAAAACTGTTAGTCAACCAAAGGTTGTATGGGTTAATAATTGGAATAGATTTGTAATTTTTTATACAAAATTAGATGAATACTCTCTTGCTTGGAGAATAGCTTATATCGTATCTACTGACCAATATGGTAATTTTAGTACAAATCCAACTGTTCATTATTTAGAGGAATTAATAGACATTTCTACTCCCTATGGTAATCTTTGGTATTTGCACCCATTAAAATCGAATTGGAATCCAATGGCTATAAATTGTAATCAAACTTATGATACAACAAAAAAGGCTTGTTTATTGGTTTTTAATGAAATTAATACTGATACAAATACATCTTATGCAGATAATGTAGCTAAAACAACTTATAAAATTTTAGAACCAAGTACAGTTATTGGTAGTTTTAGTGTTCAAGATATTACTAAAACTGGTGATTGGGATAGAAAAGGATATGGTCATTATTCTATAGCAAGTAGAGAATTTACAAACCTTCCCGCTCATACAGTTAATTTATTAAATAGAATAACTAAATCGGCAAAAGAAGTAGTTAATAACTTAAGGTTTGTAATATATAAATCTGGAACAACATGGCATGGTGATACAATATCAAATCATACATCATCAACATCATATTATTCAAGAACAGGTTATTCAATGGTGTTTAATCCAGTTAAACAGATTTATAAATATTTTTGGATACAGGAGTAGATATGAAAACGAAATTTACACATAAGAATTTAACAACTTTACTTACATTACTGTTAAGCTTATTTTTAATAACAACATCTTGTGATAATGGTGGCTATATTGATGCATCTACTATTGATCAATGTGGTGAACAACATTCTAAAATTGTATTAATGTTAGAAAAATGTGAGATAAATGTAAGTAATAATAGTCTTTATAAAGAATATGCTAGTTTTGGTGATATCTGTAAGGTTTACCAAACAGTAAGTTCGGACAAAAATGATTTATGTAGGAGTAATATAGAAGCATTAACATGTAATGACGTTAGTGCACTTAACACCGTTGATAAATTAAATAGTATTGATGGTTGTTTTGATTTCCCTAAGAAAACTAAAAAAGAGGTTTGTGTTGAAAACTATAAAAGTTATTGTAAGTCATCTTTTTATGAATGTGGAGAATCAGCTCTTCGTGGAATTTGTGATGATGCAAAAAATATTTATGGTAGCTCTGAATCAAGAGAAATTAGTTTTGATGAAACTAAATTAGAAAGTTATTGTAAAACAAGATCTGATGCAAGTACAGAAATTGAAAAAAGTGACCTTTTTAATCAGACATGTTCTAGATATAGAGAAAATTTAGATTGTGCTACAGTTCCTGAATTCGACTTCAGAAATGATAACTGGAAAACTCAGTGTACTCAAGATTAAAATAATCACGAACTCTTTTGCTTTACTAAGCATTAATAATTTTTAAACCTAGATTAAAAATTCTGTGTAAAACAAAAATTTTAATTTTTGGTTGAAACGGCAAAAAATAATAAAAATAAAGCAATAAAATTCAGAAAAATATTGAAAAAACAAGGTAAGCTTTAACATATGATGTTAATTATTTTCTATATTTAATTCCTTTTGTAAATCGTTGATTTTTTCTATAGGTAAATCTGTTATTCTTGAAATAAAAGCGACATCAACGCCTTCCTTTAACATTTTAATTGCTGTTTCAATCTTTCCTTTTTCTATACCTTTTTCTATACCTTTTCTTTCTCCTCTTTCTTCAATTTCGTTGATTAGTTTCATCATTCCACCCATTTTATTCTTTTTCTTTGTCATAACCTGATAATATTTGCTTTATTTTTCACTATTCAACCCTCCTAATTTAGTATAATTTCTTTTATTTAATCTGCAAGTGGAGAAAATATTTATTGCAATTCACAATATGTACTTTTTATTTAATTACAAAGAGGGTAACATGGTAAAAGATAAAATAATAAAAAACAAATTACGAACTATAGCTATTTAAATTTTAATATAAAAATACTTCATTGAAATAAATAAAGAAATAATATATAAGAAATAAGGAATGAGGGGGTTCCCTGCTTTATTATAAATGGAGATATAAGTGAAAGAGTTTATACCTAAGGTTATTTTCATAGAGCCTGATGCAGACAAATATGAATATGCACAAAAAATATTAAATAAATTTCCTGATGTGGAAAGGCGATATGTTGAAGAATACAATG
>JAMOQI010000004.1 GCA_027064095.1 Bacteroidales bacterium
GGAAGGATCACCAGTATATATGTCGATGAAGGAGACACTGTTGAAGAAGGACAGAAAGTTGCACAACTTGATACTCGTGAAATTATGGCAAACAGAAAAGCAATGACAGCAAAATTGGAAAATATTGTAAAAAATAAAAAACGACTAGAAAATCTATTTGCCGCAGGAGCAGTTCCTCAACAAAAAGTTGATATGATTGAAACACAATATCAGGTTTTGATGAACAAAATAAATGCTTTGGACACAAAGATTGAGGATATGACAATTACAAGCCCCATTGATGCCATAGTAAATGTAAAAGTTTTGGAGGTAGGACAAATGATGCCTCCCGGAATGCCCGTTGTTATTGTTACCGACCCACAAGGTACTTGGGCTAGATTTTCGGTTCCGGAAACTTATATCAACCAAATTAATTTAGGGAAAATTTTTAATTTGGAAACAAACATACCGGGTCTAACTCTCAAAGGAAAAGTGATATCAATTCTCCCAATGGCAACTTTTGCCACACATACTCCTACTACTTTGCGTGACGATAGAGACATTAGAAGTTTTGACATAAAATTAAAAATCATTGCAAATCAAATACAATGCAAACCGGGGATGTCTGTATTTCTATCATTAAAACCGATAAATAAAGAATCGAAAGATAATATGAAAAATCAAACAAAATGAAAGCTCTTAAATTAATAGCAACAATAATACTTCGTATTGTTCTGATTTCTGTGGCACTGGTGTTTTTCTTCAGCTTATCGGCTGAAATGTATTCCAAAAACTCTGCTACTGAAATAAAAATCGGAATATGCGATCAAGACAATACAGCACTCAGTCGATCAATTATTCATAATATTAGAGCATCACAATATTTTAAAATCACTGAAAACGCCATAAGTTATCAAGAAATTCAAAAACTGATTGACGAAGGGAAAATAGATGCAGGCGTTGTAATTCCTTATGGAACATACAAAGATGTAATCAACAAACACAGTGTAAATATTTTGGCTGTCATCAACGGAACGGCAAATCCGAGTGTTTCTAAAACTGCTCTTATGATGCTGAATAAAATCATTATGACGATGGATAATCAATTAATGATGAAAGTAAGAGTCGACGATTTAGGCAGTATTCCCAATGTAAGACATGCTAAAACGCCGCCTTTAATGATTAGTGAGCGCGTTTTTTACAATCCGTCCTTTTCTATGGAAGCTCCAATGTTGCCAGCCTTTATGGGCTTAGCCATGCAAATAGTTTCTATGCTGATAGTTCTTTTCGGAATACTTGCAAACTTTAAAATGATGCGAGAAAAATTTAAACAATTAACGGCAGCAAGACAAATGCCCATAAAAGCGATTATTCCGCCTTTTATTATTTCATGGATAATTGTAGGTACCGCCATTACAACAGCATTTTTTACAACCATGTATCTTTTTGGTGTTCCATTTACACAACATACCATTATTGAAGTCGCTAAAATAATTTTCTTGTTTGTTTTGGCTATGGAAAGCATCTCATTTTTCTTAGTACTTAATATTAAGAACGGTGCTATACTTGCAGGAATAATTACTTTAATAGTAATGCCTGCATTTATGTATTCAGGATTTTTAGTTCCACCGGAGCAGATGCCCGATTTACCGAACATTATTGGCAACTATTTCCCTTTAAGGCATTATTTGCGAGCACTCTACCCTGTTTTCAACAGACATCAAGATATTACAACTGTATATTATCACCTCAATCAATTATGGAAATTTGTGGGGGTATTTTTAGGCCTTTCGGTTTTATCAATAATTATAGGACGTATTGAAATGAAAATTAAAACAAAGAAAATAAAAGAAATATCACAAGATAATACCGATAATTAAGATGAAATTATATTATAAAAAACAGAAAATATTAATAAGATGAAAAAAATAATAATTTTGATTGTATTAAGTGTAATTATTCCAATTACAGGAGTTTACGCTCAAAAAACAATTACTTTAGAAGACGCGATAAATACGGCATTAAATAATAATCCGGCCATTAAGATTAATAAAACTTTTGAAAAAGAAGCCGATGCCAAAATGGTTCAAGCCCAGTCAACATTCTTACCTCAATTAAATTTTCTCGGAAAATATTTTTATACCAATAATTTACCGGGATTTTACCCGCTTCTAGGAACCGAAGTTCCGGTAATGAACGGCGGAGCTCCTACCGGTGATTATATAACTATGCACCCTATGGCACCTTATCCTGATCACAACCGAGATGTATTCAAAAGTGATTTAAACTTGATTTATCCAATATATGTCGGAGGGAAAAGAATTAATGCCAAGGAATCGCTATCAACTTTAAAACAAGCTTATCAAAAAGACACCAAAGAAACAGAAGCATCTATTGTTTACAAAGTAAATATGGCTTTTTATAACAATATTTTTATTGAACAGGTTATTGATGTTTATAACGAAGTGTTAGCTCAACTTGAAAAACATCATGAATTAGCAAAAAAAGCTTATGAAGAAGGCGTTCGCTCAGAATTTGATATTGTTACTTTTGAAAGCAAAATTCAAGGTTTTAAAACAAAAATTGTTGAAATGCAAGGCAACAAAAAAATTGCTGAAACAGCTTTAAAAAATTTGATGAACATACCTTTAAATGAAAATATTAAGTGCATCGGAGATTTAGAATTAAATGACAGTCTGCATAAAATTAATATTCCCGGAATTGAAAATGAAGTCGATAAAGGTAATTATAAAATGCAATCATTATTGCTTAAAGAACAAGTTCTAAATCATAAAAAAGATATTATTGATGCCGGGAAAAAACCAACAGTCTTTAGTTTTGGAAATTATCATGTGTATCACGGAATGGATTTCCCGCCTTTTGATAAAACCTGGCGTTCAGGTTATGCTATTGGTGTAGGAGTTAAAATGAATATTTTTGATGGAAACCTCACCAAGGGTAAAAGCATGGAAATACAAGCTAATATTGATAAAATAAAGGAATATGAAAATGGACTATCGTTGCAATTACGGTTTGAAGTATCAAAAGCACTAGAAACATTAAACTCTCTTAGGGCTCAAAAAGAATCAACAATAAGTAATATAAAAGTTGCGGAAAAAGCTTTACAAATTGCTCAAACCGGCTATGAAAATGGTGTAAATACCAGTATCGAATTAAATGATGCCCAGTTAAATGTTTTAAAAACTAAAATTCAACTCTTAAAAATAGAAAAAGATATAAAAATAACTAAAGCAAAACTTGAATATTTAAAAGGAAGTAATTTATAATAAACACTTAAAATAATTAACAACATGGCACAAGAAAAAAAAGAATTAACAATTGAACAGTTATTGCAAGAAATGACCAAAGAATTTGGAAGCGAACCCGAAACAATGAGGTTGCTATCTCAATTAAATGAAGAAGCTGTATTTGAACATTCAGCAAACAAAATGTTTGCAATGAAAGGACAAATACCTCCTAAATATAAATTATTAATGAGTCTTGCAATCAGTGCAGCACTGGGCTATGAACATTGCATTGACACCTATGCAAAAGTAGCAACACGAAAAGGTATTTCAAAAGAAGAGATAATGGAATCCATTTTATTAGCTCGGTTTGTAAAAGCTACTACAGTAATAAGTGCTTCAACTTCTACAATGCATAAATTAGTAAACGGATTTGAATAAATTTAATATATTTGTATTAAATATAAGATAAATTATGGCTGAAAGAAAACACCTTTCGGGAGATGTAAGACGTGAACAGATTAAAAAAGCAGTTTTGGAAATTGTTTTTTCAGAAGGTTTAAAAAACTTAACTACTAAAAACCTAGCAAAGAAAGTTGGGTTATCGGAAGGTGCTGTTTTTCGCCATTACCCTACAAAACAAGCTATTATCTTGGGTATTATAGACGATGTGAAAAATGAACTCGTCTCAAATCTTAAACAAATATCCGAACAAAAAAATAAAACTCCGCAAGAACAACTTGAGAAATTTGTGTGTAATCATATCAAATACCTCAAAAAAAACAAAGGTATTTCGATTATCTTATTTACAGAAGCATCTTATCAAAACAGTGCTGCTTTAAAAGAACGATTAGATGAAATTCTTCATCTGCAAAAAAAATATTTTGCAAATATTATCAGAAACGGGATAAACTCCGGAGTATGGGACACATCAGTTTCTCCGGAAAATATTGCCGAACTCTATATGGGTATTCCTATAACAATGAATATTGAACTGAATTTAAATCCTAAAAAATTTAAATACACCAATTTTTGTAAAAATATGTTGATATTAATTCAACGTATTTTGGAAAAAAGATAAAATAGTTTTTATCTTAACAAACTATCCAGCTTAGAAATTTGAGCTTTATTATACTTGTTTGAGATGGAATTTATAATTATTTGTTTTTCTCTATTAGTAAGTTCCCAACTAAGTGATATTTTTTTCTTATTTGAGCTTAGTTTAAGGTCTATAAAATAAAATTTATTATTAAGTATTTTCTTTATTGATGACAAAACTTGTAAATTATTACTCAGCTGAATATCTGACCAATTACCAAATAATGCCTTAAAAGGACTAACAATATTAGAAACATATCCTTCTTTTGAATAATACATTTTCTTATTTTGTTTTTGCTCATCAATATTAATAAGGATAACGCCACTTGTATTTTGATTTATCCAATCAGAAAATTCCATAATAAAATTATAGGCTGTTAAATAACCGAAATTGTCGTTAAGCCCTGCATCAAAGACTCTTATTATAGGTTTTCCCGGCAAATGAACCGGAGGACTGACATATGGAAAACTTGCTTGCATTCGCAAGGCTGTTAAAAATCGAAGGCTATCAGCTTCAAAAGCTTTATATGTATACCTAAATTCAATATCTTTTAAGCTATCCACATATTCTGATTTGACAAGATAAGATTGACTAAGTGGTGAAATAATTAAACGAGAACCGGTATTCATTATCGATGGATTTAATATCATCATAGGAATTGTAGCATTTTGTTCCGGTATCTTATAACTCAAAATAGATTTATCAAAAATTCCTTCAGTATTTGTATTTAATGTTTTCTCCAGCATAAATGCACGGTCAATATAATAAGAATGCTTATTGTAAGTAAATTTCTCGAAATGAATAAACCAATCGCTAAAAGAAAAACTAAACATTATTGGATTAAGTAGATTCTTTGACAACTGATAAAAATATTTTCTCGAAAAATATGTTTTATTTTTTCCTTCTAAGTGCCTATAATAAAGCTCCCTAATATACGCTGCACCAATCATTCCCCCTGAAGCACCTGTCATTAATTCTGTTTGTGATAATAACTTGCCATTTGTCAAACTGTCGATATAACCCAAAGAATAATAAGTCCATAAAGCCAATTTTAAACCTCCTCCACTAGCACATACTACCACCATTTTAGGTTTTTTAATGCTATCACTTATATTTTTATTTTTCCAATTATTCAAGATAGCAACTGTTGATAGTGAGTCTTTTCGAAAATTACCGTGTTTGCTAATATCTATATTCACCGGTTTATTATAATTTAAACCATAAGCTGAATTATATATTTTATTATTTAAATTGAATAAGTAATTTACTCCTAATAATATACCTAATATAGTCACCAATGTCCATTTTTGAAAAATAATATATAGTAAACTAAACCCAAGTGTAATTACTGTGAATATTAATATAAGACTTGCTCCTGCCGGTAAAATTAACGATGTCGAATCTTTAAATTGACCTCTAATAATAATAAAACTAATAACAAGGACAATGTAGTAGAATGCATTTAAATGCTGCCCATAAAGAACTTTTGATAAAATTTTCTTGTCATAATTACTGAATTTTTTAGCTTTCCCTATTTTTAAAAATCCTTTGATGTAAAGTTCAATATTTTCCGGACCATACGCTCCTGCATAAATATTATTAATTTTTTGTACTTTTTTTCGTGTTTGTTTTTTAAAATATCTTTTAAGAAATGATTTTTCTAAACGATGCCTAATATTACTATGTAATAATGGGAATATTCTAACAATAAAATAGAAAAATCCAAATGAAAATAAGATAAAAATGATAATCCCTATTAAAAAAAATAAAATATTGATTAATGATTTACCAAAAGTAATATATTCATTATATAATTGGAAATTAACACTTTGATAAAAATATAGCAAAATATAAATAAGTGGAATTGTAGAGTTATTTTGAGAATAAACCAAAAAAGGTTGTCGGGTAGCAACAATAAACGGAAACCTATGAGACATTACTACATACGATGAAATATGAAATGCCATTATAAAACTACCTGTTGCCAATCCCATGAACAAAAAAGATAATATTCCTATATTACCATTGTACTGAGGAATTAAAAATAATGAAGGAATACCAAATGTTACTCCAAAATTATTTAGAATAATAAGAAATGGAATCAACCATATTAGTAAGTATGTTTGGTGATGCTTAAAATATGCTTTTAACAACTGTAATGGGAAAAAATATAATATTTTTTTCCAAATTCGTAACCACTTAAATTTGTATTTACTTATTGTTTTCAAATTATATCTTTATACTGCTTTATTGAACTAAACATTAGTTTACTATTACCATTTAATCCTACACTTATAAATATAAACCTACCCTACAAAGATAAAGAATATATTCAATTTTTTCTTTTATCTAAGATTTATTATTTTTTAAAAAAAATCTTATCGTAAATTTACGATAAACTATAAATATTTATTATTTTTGCACTCTCAATATTAAATTTATTATTATATTTTTGTTATGAGTAGAACCTTAAAAAATATTAAACACGATGATGACTTAAAACAAATAGCAAGGTTTGCCAAGGCACTTGGTCATCCTACCAGATTGATAATTCTTAAATATCTCGACAACAAAAATTGCTGTTTTACAGGCGATTTGGTTGAAGTTTTACCAATTGCTCAATCAACAGTTTCACAACATTTGAAAGAATTGAAGGAAGCGGAATTAATTCAAGGTGAAGTTAATCCTCCAAAAATCAAATATTGTATTAATCAAAAAAATTGGGAAAAGGCAAAAAAGATATTTTGTGAGTTTTTTAAATAAATTTTATACAAATACCATCGTTAATTTACGATAAACTATAAAAGTATGGAAACATTAATTTTTATTATTTCATTAATTGCAGCTTTTATATTCTCTCTCGGCGGTGTTGGTGCTGCTATAATTTTAATACCAATACTTGTCTCTCTTGGAATACCGGTAAATATGGCAAAACCTGTAGGATTATTTTATAATACAGTAAGTCTTACGGGAGCAAGCATCAATAATATCAAAAACAAACGGCTGGATTTCAAAGTTGGAATACCAATTATTATTTTCTCATTTTTGTTTGCCATTGTCGGAGCTTATATATCAAAATATATTCCTAACCAGATAATTCTATTTCTTTTTATTGGTTTTCTTTTATTTTCGGGATTTATGTTTTTATTCCACAAGAAAAAAACAAAAGATAGCTACAGAGAAGATATTCCGGTATTAAAATTAAGTCTTATCGGTGCTTTTGCAGGATTGCTTTCGGGAATGCTAGGCATTGGTGGCGGCGGCATTATTTCACCTTTGATGTTGATGATTGGCTTTAACCCAAAAAAAATTACAGCAATTACTGCTTTTGTTGTACCATTCTCATCATTTTCAGGTTTTCTAACCTATTGGGCTATGGGAAATATAGATTGGAAAATAACACTAATTGCATCAGCCGGTGGTATTATCGGAGCTACCTTGGGAACTATTTTTATGCAAAAAAAATTAAACCCGCAAACAGTGAAAAAAATTCTTGCCGTAATCTTACTGATTATGGCAATTAAATTAATATTCAATATAATTTAAATATAAGGAGGAACAGAAATGGAAAAAGCATTAAAATCAATGAATCTTGAGTTTTGTGGAACCGGCAAACACAAAATTTCCGCAGAAAAACTTTTTGAAACAAGAAATACTCTATTTCTCGATGTCAGAGATAAAAAAGAAGTTGAAACAATTGCTTTTAATTTCAAATTATTCGGAATCGAAACATTAAACATTCCCATTGATGAATTACCTGATAGGTTAAACGAACTGCCAAATAATAAACTAATAGCATGTTTCTGTTCATCGGGAACACGTTCTGCCTGGGCATATATCTATTTGTTTTCAAAAGGTTTTAATGTTAAGTGGCTTGATGCATCAAACGAAGATTTGTCCAAACTTTTAAAACCGGGAAGGATATATAAAGCAAGTAAATAGTAATGAAAAGTATCTTATTCATAGCCTTGGCTTTTATTTCGGGACTAGTCTCCGCACAAGAAAATACATTTACGGAAAATATCGATTTTAACGGATATATTCAAATCAGAGGTATAAGTAATTTTGATGATTACACAAGTTTTTCGGTGCGGAGATTAAAACTTTGGGTTAAATCAAAACCCGGATTTTCTGAGCATTGGTCCTATAAAATTCAAACCACTTTCTCTAGTTTTGCACAAGAAAAATTCTTTTTGCAAAATGTTAAAATAGGATACAAAACCGGATTATTCTCTTTTGACATAGGACAATTCGTGCCTCAGTACAGTCTGCAACGCTTTCAGCACGATTATAAAATAGCTCCTATTGAGAGGACAAAAGTTATAAATATGCTTATTCCCAATGGAACACTGGGTGTAAGAGATATTGGGGTGCAGGCAAATTTTAAAACAAAAAACAAATTATTTGAAACTCATTTGGGGATTTTTAACGGATATGGAATTAAAGAATATCGTTTTAATAATCAAGGGTATATGTTAGTTCACAAATCGGGATTTAATATCCCTGTAAATCAGAGTAAGATCAAAATAGGATATTCATTACAATATCGCCAAGCCGAAAACTTACAAATAAAAAAAGTTTTACCCGATACAGTTTTGTTCTCAGGCAATGATTTCCGATACAATATATTTGCAATGTATAAAAGCAAGCCGTTTGAAATACAAGCCGAATATCTGACAGCAAACTTTGACGGTCAAAAAGCTAACGGTTATTATATCTTGTCTGTAATAAACTTAAACAAAAATCAAATCGTTCTATCATATGAAACTTTTAATGATTTAATTAAAGAGACAACAGATAGACCATATTACCGTATTGGCTACAATTATTTAATAAATAAATATAAACTGGAATTATCTTTTGATAATTATTTTCAGTTGAATGATAATAGAATAGAAAAATACATTGCAAGTATTCAATTACAAATATTTTTGAAATGATACAAATAATAATAATTCTAACGGCAATTCTGACTTTAATATCTTTTATTTTCGATAAAAAGAAAACAATAAAAGGAATTAAAAAAGGAACCATGATGTTTCTTAAAATTCTGCCCACATTATTATCTGTAATCATACTTGTAAGCGTGGTTTTATACTTTGTATCAGATGAAGTATTAATGGAATATCTGGGCAAAGACGCAGGTTTAGGAGCCTATCTCTCGGCTGCTATTATCGGTTCGGTATCAATTATTCCGGGCTTTATTGCTTATCCACTGGCAGGTATTCTTTTAAAAACAGGCGTTAGTTTTTCTGTTTTATCAGTATTTATTACTACTCTAAAAATGGTTGGAATATTAACAATACCTATTGAAGCAAAATTTTTCGGACTTAAAATTGCCATAATAAGAAATGCTTTTAGTTTTATAGGAGCAATTTTGGTTGGCGGAAGTATGGCATTAATATATTATTATTTGTAAAATGAAACTGACCATGTCAGACATAATTATTTTAACATACACGAGAATGATTATATCCTGCAATATATTAACAAAGTACAAAATTATAAACAGATGAAAAAAAAATTAAAAAAATACAAGTTCGATTTTCCGGTAATTATTGCTTTTGCTCTTTTTATTGCGGGTTCTTACCTTTTTAAATACAATCCGGGTATCAGTATTTTTCAAGATAATTTTTGGACTTTTCTAAAAGAGATGATTTTAGCTCTACCTGTTATGTTTATTCTGGTTGGTCTTTTCGATGTATGGGTATCTAAAGAAAGAGTACAAAAACATATTGGCAATGCATCGGGTATTAAAGGAATAATACTAATAATACTGTTGGCATTTTTGCAGGCAGGGCCATTATATGCTGCTTTCCCGGTAGCATATATTTTATGGAAGAAAGGTACATCTGCAAGAAATATTTTTATCTATTTAAGTGCTGTGTCTATTGCTAAAATTCCAATGCTTACTTTTGAAATAGGCTTCTTAGGAATTAAATTTTCGTTGCTTAGAATATTCATTAGTATTCCGATTTTTATAATAATTGGAACAATTATGGGTAAATATTTCACTAAAAATAAATGCGAAATTAATAATGGATAAAAATACAATTACCATATTATCCCCTAGTCCAAACTGTTGGAAAACAAAAAAAATTATTACTTCAATAAGTAAATTTATCGACAAAGAAAATATTGACGTTGAGTTTGAGATAATAAGCAGCCTTAAAGAATTTGTAAAATATAGAACATGGATTTTACCGACAATAATAATAAACAATAAAATAGTTGCAAGAGGTTATCGACCTTCTAATGAGAAAATAATTAATAATTTAAAATAATATAATATGGGACACGAACATCATCATCACGAAGTAAAAGGACAAAGATTATTTTGGACAATAATACTAAATTTAAGTATCAGTATTGCCGAATTAGTTGGAGGATTAATTTCGGGAAGTATTGCCTTAATTTCAGATGCTATTCATAATTTTTCTGATGTTTTATCTTTGATAATCAGCTATATTGCTAATAAACTATCTCGAAAAGAAGCAACAGAAAAAAACACTTTTGGTTATAGAAGAAGTGAAATTTTAGCAGCATTTTTTAATTCTACTACACTTTTGATTTTAGCTTTTTTTATTTTGTATAAAGCTATAGTACGTTTTTTTGAACCTGCTGAAATAACACCCAATTTGGTCATCTATTTAGCAATCGGAAGTATTATAGTTAATGCCTTAAGCGTTCTTTTCATTCAAAAAGATGCCAAAGAAAATATGAATATGAAATCGGCTTATTTGCATTTATTTAGCGATATGCTAACTTCTATTGCCGTGTTAATTGGCGGAATATTAATAAAATATTATCAAATTTATTGGATAGATGCTGTATTTTCTGCACTTATTGCCATTTACTTAATGTATATGAGTTGGGGAATTTTCAAATCATCACTAAAAATAATGATGCAGTTTACTCCTGAAAATATCAATCTGCAAAACATTGCAAACGAAGTTGAAAATCTTAATGAAATTAAGAATATTCATCATATACATATCTGGCAAATAAACGAGCACGATATTATGTTTGAGGCACATATCGACTTAGAAAAGAATATCAGAATCACTGATTTTGAACAAGTAAAAGAACAAGTTGAAACAATACTTAAAAAGTATAATATCCATCATATAACACTACAACCGGAGTTCTCTGTGAATGATAGTAAACAAATTATTCACTAATTTATTAATTTAATCCGAACTTGTTTCGGTAAGGTTTTCCCATTGAACCCCGCTAGGCGGATTTGCAATCCTTGATCTTGGCGAAGACCACTATGCTACTTGTTTTACAAATGACATTCAGATAATTACAGATTGTACTTTTATCAACTATAGTGTTGATATTCAATTTAAAAGAAAAGTTAATTATTGAAATTACATATGATGTTATAAAAATTACCATCCCGTAAGTAATATATTTTACAATTATGATTTTACTTGGTTTTTATTATTAAAAGAAACATAAAAGTAGATTATATACACGATGCTTCAATTGCATTACGTCATCAGAAAATAATTTTAAAACAGCAAAATCAGTAGCAATTGCAATATTTGATGTAAATTCGCAACAAGCATTTGCAAGATTAATTGGCCCCTTGCTTAAAGGTCCTTCATTAATAGCATTGGTTAATATTTCTTTATACTTTAAACGTAAATTTTATTAAAATGAAAATATTAGTATTATGCACAGGTAATTCTTGTAGAAGTCAGATGGCAGAAGGTTTTTTAAAATCTTTTGACAATAATTTAGAAGTAATATCTGCAGGAACAGAACCCAGTAATGAAGTTCACCCATTGGCAATAAAAGTAATGCTTGAAGAAGGTATAGACCTAAGCAATAGCAAAACAAAATCGGTAAATGAGTTTTTGAATCAAGAATTCAATTATGTGATTACTGTTTGCGGTGGAGCTAAAGAAAGCTGCCCAATGTTTACAGGCAAAGTAAAAAATCGCATTCACATAGGTTTCGACGACCCCGCAGAAGCTACAGGAACAGATGAATTTGTTTTATCAGAATTTCGAAGAATTCGAAATGAAATAAAAATAAATTTTTATAAATTCTACCAAGAAAATATAATGTAATAAGCCTTCCGTATTATTTTTAATACAATTCTTTATGGATAATCCCTGCATTAGCTTGAGCTGTTGGCATTATCAAAAGGTCATTAATATTTACATGAGCAGGTAGATTAGCACAATAATAAGCAGCATCGGCAATATCCTCAGGGCGAAGTGGTTCAAAGCCCTTATAAACACTATCAGCTTTAACATCATCGCCTTTGAAACGCACATTAGAGAACTCCGTTTCTACAGCTCCAGGAGCAATCTGAGTAACTTTAATACCAAATTCTACCATATCAATACGCATTGCTTTTGTAAGTGAATCTACAGCGTGTTTTGTAGCACAATACACATTCCCATATGGATAAGTCTCTTTACCTGCAATAGAACCAATATTTATTATATGGCCTGTCTTACGAGCGGTCATCAATGGCATCACCTCTTTTGAAACGTAAAGCAAACCTTTGATATTTGTATCAATCATACGTTCCCAATCTTCAATCTCTCCATCTTGAATTCTATTTAGCCCCACAGCCAAACCAGCGTTATTAATTAGAATATCAATATTTTTCCATTCCTCAGGTAAACTATTAATTGACTCCTTAACAGCTAATTTGTCACGAACGTCGAACTGAAGAACAAAAACCTCAATACCAAATTTTGACTTTAAATCTTCTTTAATCTCATTTAACCTCTCTCCTCTTCTACCTGTAATAATTATATTATCCTCGTTTGCGCCAAATTGATATGCACAGGCTTTCCCTATTCCTGAAGTTGCACCTGTAATTAAAATAGTTCTTTTCATATGTTTAAAATGTTTGTTTTGGTGATATGGAACTCTCAAGACAATATTTTAATCATAACCTCGTGGGTCAATTTACGATTAAAAATTGTCATGTTCGTTTCATATGTTTAAAATTTATTAAGTTGGTGATATGGAACTCTCAAGACAATATTTTAATCATAACCTCGTGGGTCAATTTACGATTAAAAATTGTCATGTTCGTTTCATATGTTTAAATATTTTACTTCTTAATTGTGTTTATATTTATACCACGAATCTTCACGCTATTGTATTATAACTGGTAGATGCACGAATTGTTATTTTTTCTATTATTATAACCTTCATTCTACTTACAATATACCATATCTTATTATTCTGAGATTAATAATGTCTAAATCAGTATTTTCCCTCATTGTTACTCGCTATTCATTGTTTATTCATACAATTCGCTTTACTCTAGTATGAATAATACGGATTAATATTTCAATACATCTTTAAGCTTTAATTCTCTAAAGTCTTTATTAGCCTTAATTTTATTCAAATTGAATCTCTCTGAATCACCGACAATACTAAAAATTCTTTTTCTACCAAGAACATTAGCATCATAAAATTTCATTAAATCATTCATTGATAAATCTTCATATTTAGCGTAAGTATCTTTGCGAGGATCTGATTTATAGCCTTGCATAACCCACTTCTGTACAACATAAGATCGGTATCTAAAATCAGGCATTTGAGCATTAAAAGATAATTTCAGATAATTTCTCAAACTTTGAATTCTCTTTTCTTGTTGAGGCATAGAGTCTACTAAATTTACTAATAGTTCAATAGCATCATTAGTTTTATCAGCTTGAGTACTCATGCCAATTTTCAGGCAACCAGGTTTATCAAATTTGTAAGGCAATGAAAAATAACCCCAAGCACTATAAGCCAAAGCCCTATATTCTCTAACCTCTCTAAAAAGTAAGGAGTTCATTCCGCTACCAAAATAACTATTAAAAGCTTTAGCATAAGCCCTTTCGTCCGCACCTAATGCTCTGGAAGGAATTTCCACACGAATATGAGTCTGAATAGCTCTGGAATTCTTCATAAAATATAATTTATCACTTTTTAGTTCAGGAAGTGGACGGAAATAAGGAGACTTACTTCTTTGCAGGTTAGGAGCAAATGGCAGTGTAGTTACAATTTTCTGTTTTATTCTTTCTTCACTGTTATTTCCTACATAATGAACAAATGTTTCAACACTAAAAAGACTTTTAATCATAGTCTTATAATCTTCAATCTTAAGAACTTTTATTTCTTTCTTACTCGATTTATTGAGATAAACACTCTTATCACCATAAAGTGAATACTCATCTACAAGTTTTATTTGACTAGCAACATCTTTCTTCAGCATTTTAAGCTCCAACTTCTCATCAAGAAAATATTTTTTAGTAATTTTCTTTTCGTCACGAGGCATATTCAAAAGCATGGCTAAATGGTCAATGGCTAAGTCCATATTTTCTTCAAAACCATTAATAAAAATATTGAAATAGTTGTTATCAACAGAAAAATAAATCTTAGTTCCTTCGAGTTGCAACATTCTAGAAAAATCTGAATATGTTTGCAGTTCGGTACCACAATTATTTAAATAGTAAGCCAGTTGCTCTAATTTATTATTCTCCAAAGCACCAATTCCCAAACGGATATTAGCACTAAAAACATTATTCAAGGGATTTTTAACAATAAAAAAATGAAGATTATTTTTAAAATCAGAAATAGAAATATCATTTGAGAAATCAATAAACTTAGGTTCTACCTCATGGGATTCTATCTGTCTAATAATAGCCGCTTCAATAGATTCAGCATCTTTATTTACAGGATCTAAAGGAGTAATATCAGGCTTTTCAAGTTTTTTCTTTTCAGGAACCCCCATTTTAGATTGAAAATCTAAATAATTATCGGCTAAATACTTATTAGCAACAAGGATAATATCATCTTTAGAAATCTGGCTTAAAGCCTCATTATACTGCAATACATCATCCCATTTACCTTCAGACATATAAGTATCAATTATCTTTTGCAATCTATACTCACTATTTTCTAAATTAGTTAGTTCGGTTTTTCGCATTGATATTACAACAGCTTTAAATAATTCATCACTAAAGTCTCCCGACTTAAGCTTTTGAATTTGAGCTAAAACCTTTTTCTTAGCATTTCCTATTGACTGAATAATTGGTTTAGGCACATAAAAAATAAAGAAACCACCTTTATCATAATGTTTATCCTGAAATACCTGAGCCTCAATTACATCACGACTAATAGTAAGTGTATCTATTAAGCCTGTTTCGGAGCTATTTGTTAGTAATTTAGCCATTACATCTATTGCTAATTCATCTTCGTCACCAACCTTAACAGATCTATATCCAAGTATTCCTAAGGATATAGGTGCAAGTTTCTTTTTCACTACTACAGCGCCATCAAAAGGATCCTCCACAGCAGCAGGCATATTTGCCTTTAATCCATCACGCCAAGTTCCAAATTTTTCCTCCAAAAGAGGTATTACATCTTGAATATCAAAATCACCTATAAGTACTAAGGCCATATTATTGGCATTATAATACTCTTTCCAATATGTTTCCATTGCAGATATGCTGGGATTTTTTAAGTCTTCAATACTTCCAAGAACAGTATGTTTACCATAAACGGATTTAGGATAGAATTTTTTATACACCTCTTCTATTATAGATCTAAAAAAATTATCCATAGACATATTTTTCTCCTCATAGACAGTCTCCAATTCAGATTGAAACAATCGAAAAACCGGTGCCTCAAAACGATCGCGGTAGAGCTCCATCCACTTTTCCATACTCTGCTTTGGGAAATGATTGTGATACACAATATTCTCATAATTGGTATAAGCATTCACTCTTGTACCTCCTAATTCGCTAACTATATTATCAAATTCGTTGGGGATAGCATATTTGGCTGCTTGAACGGAGTAATTATCAATTTTCTTTAAAACCCTTTTTCTAAAAACCTCGTCGGTTCTATCCATCCGCAGCAAGTCATACATCTGACGAATACTATCTAAATAAGGCTTTTCAGAATTATAATCAATTGTCCCAAGCGTTTTTGTTCCTTTGAACATCATATGTTCAAAATAATGAGCCGTACCGGTAGCATCAGGAGCATCCATTTTAGCACCACCTCTAACAACTACTGCCCCAAGTACATCCTTTTGAGTATGATCTTCGTTTAGGTATACTTTTAAACCATTTTTAAGTACCAACTCTACAACATCATTAGAGCCTCCAGAACCTTGTCGTGTATCAGAAATTGATTCTACTATCTTTATTTGTGATTTGACATTTATATTTAGTAATAACAATAACAATACTAATTGGGTAGTCTTCATAGGTTTATAATTTGTAATATTGGTTAATAAGTTTAAATTATATCTTTAATTTAGAAATGAATCCGGCTATTATAGTAGATGCAATATCTGTAACAACAAATATATCACTCTTTTAATGCCAAATATGTCTTATTCTAAACTTCAGTCGGATTATTCACAAATAATTCTGACAATTAAATATTGCTTAGGCAAAAGTAGTAAAATCTTAGTATTACCATCCTTAATTTTGCAATAGTTAGCAAAGGTAAATAATAAGTTATCCCACATTATTCACAGCTCCGCACAAATACTGTTAGTATGGATACCTTCAAAATTAAGGAATTTGTAATTTATGCTCATTTAATAAATATATCGAGATATTCTATTGGTATAGTTATCTACTAAACTTTATTGATTTCGTCGAATCTTCTATTTCCGTGTGTAGCCAAGGAGTTAAAACCATGAATAATACAGATTATTTCACAAACGCATATTTTATTTCATACCGTATCAGCAAGAAAAATAGCCTTCATAATCAAAAAACATTCAAAATGTACATAATATTTATACTTTTGTACTAACATATAAAACATGCACGCACCATATATCAACATACACAGCCACAATAAGATAGCACCTCCATTTGAAGGAATAGAGAACTTTAATATCGAGGATATAAATAGTAATCAAATATTTCCTCTATCCTATTCAATTGGTTTACATCCATGGAATTTAAATAAAAATAATGTTGACAGCCTGCTTATGCAGTTAGAAAACTTAGCATACAATAATGAGGTAAAAGCAATTGGTGAATGTGGAATTGACAGGGTAGTTTCTAAAGATATAAACCTTCAAAGGGAAGTTTTTTATTATCAGCTTGAATTGGCAGAACGACTTAACAAAGCCATTATTATCCACAATGTCAGAGCTTTTTCTGATATGTTAGAAATTCTAAAAAAGTTAAAACCGAATATCCCTCTAATATTTCATGGATTTACTGGCAACCAAGAGATATTGAAAAAACTATTACAATATAATTCATATTTTTCGTTTGGTTATAATTTATTTAACGAAAACAGCAAAGCTAGCAGGATAATATCAAAAGTACCAAGAAATTGTTTGTTTCTCGAAACAGACGAATGGGAAGGTAGAATAGATGAGATTTACGCAATTGCATCTAAGAAACTAAATATAAGCATAATAGAATTACGAAGTCAAATTTATTATTCATATAAAAGTTTATTCTTATAATTAATGACTGAAGACTGGCAAGAGAGAACAGAACTCCTTTTAGGAGAGAAAAAATTAAGAAAGATTTCTAACTCCAGAATATTAGTAGTTGGTTTAGGAGGCGTCGGTGCATATGCCGCAGAAATGCTCTGTAGAGCAGGTGTTGGACACCTTCATATTATTGATGCTGATATAATACATGCAAGTAATAGAAACAGACAGTTATTAGCACTAAAAAGCACTGAAGGTGAGAGTAAAGCGGAATTGATGAAACAACGTTTACTCGATATAAATCCTAATCTGAAAATCACTGCTGAAAGACAATTTATTACCGGTGAAATTTCAAAGGAACTACTTAGCCATAAGTTTGATTATATTGTTGACGCAATAGATTCTATAAGTCCGAAAATATTTCTAATAGCCAATGCATTAAAAGAAAACATCCCTATTATAAGCTCTATGGGCTCCGGAGGTAAAACAAATCCTACTAAAATACATATTGCTGATTTTAAAGAAACATATAATGACAAACTGGCAAGAATGCTCAGAAAAAGGATGCATAAAATGGGTATTTATGGTGGTTTTAAAGTTGTATTCTCTTCTGAACAAACAGATCCTAATGCCGTAAAATTTATTGATAATGAAAGAAATAAGAAAACTACGGTTGGAACTTTATCATATATGCCTGCAATGTTTGGTAGTTTTATGGCTGCGGAGATAATTAGAGAACTAGCAGAAATACAAGACTTCTCGCTGGCAGACAATAATCGATAATATAATCGTATTACTTAAATCCAAAATTCCAATTCTATTTTTGCATACCTTTGTCATAATTGATACTATCATATGGTGTGTAAAATGAAAAATTTAATCAAACTATTGTTACTAGGAACAATAATTACTATTGCATGTACGCGTCATGGAATAATAACTCGTACATCACTTGTTTCTATACGCCCCATGCACAACTACAATAAGAAAGATACTTCCTTTACACCAAATTACAACGACACAGCTATGTGGATAATGCACGAGAATAACAACAAATCTGTTGATGTTTTCTTTGTTCACCCTACAACTTATTTAAATGGAACTTATTGGAATATGCCTCTAAACCACAGTCTATCCATAAAAATTGCTAAAGAATTCTCTGCCAAAGCACAGGCAAGTGTATTTAAAGAAGTGGGAAATATTTATATGCCACAATACCGCCAAGCAACTTTTTATTCCTTTGTTACTAAAAGTAAAAATGGCAACAAAGCCTTAGCACTTGCTATCAATGATGTCAAAAATGCCTGGAAATATTTTTTATCAAATATAAACAACGACAAACCAATTATTATTGCCGGCCATTCTCAAGGCTCATATATTATTATACAATTACTACCGGAAATAATGAAAGATAGTATTTTAGCTAAAAAAATAATAGCTGTTTACGCAATAGGTTGGCCACTAAGTATTAAATATCTGAAAGACAATCCACAAGTAAAAGTCTGTTGTGATTCTTTGCAAACTGGTTGTATAATTTCATGGAATACAGAAAGCAAAAACAATTCTGCAACAATTATTGACAGACCTAGCATATCCGTAAACCCTTTGTTATGGACAACAGATGATAGTTTTGCACCTAAAGAAATGCACAATGGAGCTGTTTTCTTCCATTTCCATTCGCCACCTGATACTATTCCTTATTATACCAATGCACAAAATGTGAATGGACACCTTAAAGTCTCTAAAATTCCCAATTATTTGGAAGTAAATATATATCCTACGCTAGGAGCATATCATATTTACGATTATAATATGTTTTATTTGAATATAAAAAAGAATGTTAAAGCAAGGACAAACTATTACTTTAAAAATAATAACAAATAATCTTTTCAATAAAGGAATACAGAATTTCCCTTTTATTTTTTCTTATTAACGGGAGCTCGTTATAGAAGAACAAAGGATATGCTAAAGGTATATTTTAAAGGTATTTTAATTGCGATAATAATAACAAGCTTTTAGTGGAATTAAAAACTATCCCAACAACATCTTTAGGAGCTTTAGTTTAAAATTAGAATATGGAGCATATTTAATTGAAGGCTCAAATAAAGTAGATTTATCCAAAACAGATTTGAAATGGGTAAATGTATCAAAACCATACTTTCCATGATAACTACCGGTACCAGAATCTCCCACACCGCCAAATGGCAAATTAACATTTGCAAGATGCATTATAGCATCATTAACGGCACCTCCTCCAAATGATATTTCTTTAAGTATTTTATTGATATTATATCTGTTTTTACCAAAAACATATAAAGCCAAAGGCTTGGGGCTGTCTTTTACTTGTTTTATAGCCCAATCTAAACTATCAAATTCTATCATTGGCAAAATAGGTCCAAATATCTCTTCCTGCATTACCAAATCATCAAAACTCACATTATCAAGAATTGTTGGCTCAATATATAATTCTTTCTCGATAGTACCACCTCCAAAAACCACTTTCTGTTTATCAATTAATTTACTTAACCTATGGAAATGACGAGGATTTATTATTCTGACAAAAGCCTCACTATCAATAGGATTCTCACCAATTATTTCAACTATCTGCTTTTTAATTTCCAATAATAGTTTTTCTTTAACACCCTTCTCTAATAGTAAATAATCAGGAGCAACACATGTTTGACCACCATTAACAAATTTAGCCCAAACCAATCTCTTAGCAGCAATTTTAAGATTGGCATCTTTAAATACAAAACTTGGACTTTTCCCTCCTAGCTCCAAAACAACAGGACAAAGTTGCTCAGCAGCAGCTTTCATAACTATTTTACCCACATTGGTACTACCAGTATAAAATATCTTATCGAATTTCTCCTTTAAGAGAGCAGTAGTCTCCGGCACCCCTCCCTCAATAACTTTGATATAATTTGCATCAAAATTATCATTGATAATCTTTGCCATTACATTCGATGAGTTAAGCGAAAGTTCAGAAGGTTTTATAATGACAGTATTTCCTGCTGCCATAGCTGCCACCATAGGCAATATCGAAAGCTGATATGGATAATTCCAAGCTCCGATAACTAAAGTAACTCCCAAGGGTTCCGGAATAATATAACTTTTGGCAGGAATATTTGCTATATCAGTTTTAACTCTTATTCTCCTCGACCATTGCTTTATATTTTTAATATAGTTATTAATCTCATTATAAATAATTGATAATTCTGTGGCATAATTCTCATAACTCCCTTTCTTAAAATCCTTATAAACAGCTTTATCCATAAGACCTTGGTTAGCTCTTAAGACTGATTTTAGTTTTTTAAGTTGGGAAATTCTAAAACTAACATTCTTAGTTACATTTGTATTGAAAAAAGTCCTTTGTACTTCTATATCATTATTAAAGTTAAAATCTGCCATATCAATTGTATTTATTACCACAAAGGTAGAGATAAATATAATAGACTTTGTTTGTGGAAAGAATAAATAGTAATAATCTTGATGATAGATAGATAAGTATATGTAATAAAACCACTCAAATCCAATGCTAATTCTAAGCCACTAAATGATGAATCCCTAAAAGAATAATTCATTTCGTTAATATGAACAAGGAAAACCTGTAAAGAATGAAGCTGGTAGAACTCCTGAAAACCACCAAGCCATTAAATAATTGATAAACAACAATGTATCACATGGTTCCTTGCCACAAAAGTTATTTTGATTAGATCAATTTCGTAAAAAACAACCTGAGTAATAAATGAAAAAAGTATTATCATCCAAACCCAATAAGCAACACCAATACTTGTTGGGTTATAATTTACAATTACGTTTTTATATAATACAATTTACAGTTAATCAAGACAATAAATAGAACACACCTCTATTTTGAATCTCTTTTTTAATTTTACCAGATTCTTCGAGTACACTTAAATATTTATTGATTTCATTTATATGTATCCCTAATACCGATTTTAAATCATCTAAAGTACTCGGCCTTCTTTTTATAGTATTTAAAATCATATCTTCGATATTCTGATTATATGACTTTATGTTTTCTCTTTGAATTGGGGCTGCAATTATTTGTGCATTCTCAAATCCCCATAAATTAATAATACTTTGGAGCTCGCTTTTTGTTAAAGCTTGAATGTCACTTACTGTTCCGGGGCGGTCAAGTGTATTAAGTTGTATGCTGTCAGGACATATTCTTTTAATGGCATCTTTAAGTAGCATTAACTCATCTAAAGAATCATTATAATCCTTAAGAAAAAGTACTTCTAACCATATTTGCCCCTTAAACTCTTTTCGTAGGTCTATCAATCCTTGTATATATGTTTTTATACTTAAACTAGATACAGGTCTATCTATAAGATTAAATACTTCTTGACTTGCAGCATCCAATGAAGGTAATATTACATCTGCTAATAACAATTCGTCTCTTACACTTTTATCAAATAGTAAAGTTCCATTTGTCAATACAGCTAATTTCACATCAGGATAATGTAGTTTAATGTATTTTATTAATTCTCCAATTTTAGAATTTAATGTAGGTTCTCCTGCTCCGGAGAATGTTATAAAATCAATCTTAGGATTGTTACTCATAAAATCGTCGAGCTCTTGAATTACATTTTTATACAAAATATATTCTTTACGTTCTAAACTTAATTTTGTGGTTTCTCCAACCTCACAGTAGACACAATTTAAAGAGCATACTTTCTTTGGCACAAGGTCTATTCCTAGTGATATTCCCAAACGGCGAGATGGTACCGGCCCAAAAAGATATTTATACATAAGTTTATTATTTTAATAGTGTTTCTCAATAAAGTTAAGAGATTGATTCGTAAAGTTAGAGTTCAAAGAGTTATATTAAGGCTCATATTTACTATAAAGGTTAAATACACCTTCTGTTTTACCAACTGCTTTAAAACATCTATCTTCTTAACAACTCATATATTTATCTCAAATAATTATACCTATTTTCATAATCCTGAGTTTATTATCTATAATGTTATGTTGAAGTAGAATTGTATTAATAATAATTCATATCTTACTTAGAGAACGTTTTGCAAATATAATGAACTACTGTTCATTATAAATTAAATTATTCAAATGATTTTAGTAATTTTGCCCATTATTATTTGATAAATAACAATATTAAATTCAGAAATATGAAAACAATATATGATTTAGCACAAGTAATTACAAAGGTGCAACATCCATTTATAAATTTTTCCTTGACCGACTTAGGTATTGTAACTGATATTGACCTTGAGGACAATACTGTGAGTTTAGAATTTGCGTGGCCATTTCCGGAAATTCCAATACGAGATCAATTGATTAACTCTATCAAGAAAGTAGTAGATGATTTTGGATTTGAATTAAAATTTACAGAGCGTGTTATGACTCCTGAAGAGAAAAATGAGTTTATGATTTTAGAGAAAAATGGGTGGAAAAATAAATAAGACTTAAATACTTTAGAGTATTTAATTTTAGTACTTATTATTTTGTAATAAACTGTATACAGTATATTAATTCGCATTATTCATACAATTCGCTTTGCTATTGTATGAATAATGCACTACAAAAAACTCTCCCGAAACAAGTTCGACAGGCTAATTTAAAAATCTCAAATTTGAATATTTTAATACTGGGAAACTAATAAAATATATAAGTATGTAAATTGAAAATAATTTATACAATCTACATACTTATATTTATTTTTGCCGCTTAATTTTTTTAAAAACTATTTTATATGATAGAAACAATAAAAATGGGAAACGATAATTTTCGTTTATCCTGTAGTTTGTTTGAACTTTTAGAGATATGGTCAATGCGACAAGCAGAGGTTGACATCAAATATATTGATATCAATGGAGACGAACAGCTATTACATGGCAAAATACTAGATATATATTCTCGTAACGGACTTGAACAAATAAAATTCACTGATGATATTATAATACCAACACAAAATATTATCACTATCAACGATACCAAATTCAAAAACTATTTAAAGTAGATATTATAAGAAATCTATTTCAGAAAATTAGGATCTTGATATTTTGGATTTGGATATTTATAAAATCCTTCACCTGTGCTTATGCCCATTTTTCCTTTATCAATAAACTCAGCTTTAATCTTATTAGCTCTATCAATCATAGCTTTATCATTGGTTTTGGTACCATTCATAAGTGCAATATTATAAACTGTTTGCATTCCAACCATATCAATTATACCAAATGGACCAATTTTAGCGCCAGTGCTTATCATCCATGTTTTATCAATGCTTTCGTAATCAGAAACGCCTGTAAAATATAGGTTTTGTGAGATTGATAATAGAGGAACTAATAGGGAGTTAAGTATATAGCCTGCTTGTTCTTTATGAATAGGTATTGGAACCATACCAATATTTTTTGCAAATTCAAGAACTGCTTCAAAATATTGAATATCAGTATCTTTATGCATCATCACTTCACCAATATTAGCATCCCACACCGGATTTGCAAAATGCAATGCAAGAAATTTCTCAGGACGTCCTGTTTCCTTAGCAAACATACTTGGTAGCATGGTAGATGAGTTTGTTGTAAAAATAGTTTTCTCAGGAGCAAATCTTGCCAGTTCATTATAAAATGATTTCTTAATTTCTAATTTCTCAGGAACAGACTCGCTAATTAAATCAGCATCTATCACAGCTTCTTCTATATTTGTTGTATATGATATCCGCGCTAAAGCAGCATCTATTTCTTCTTGACTTACCCCACGTTTTTCTTTAAAAAGTACAGCAAATCTCTTATGAAACTCTTTACCTCCTTCAAGCCCTTTTTCAAATGCATCATATACTATTACATTGAAACCATGAATAGCTGTTTGCCAAGCTATTTGAGAACCAAGTACTCCGGCTCCGGCAATTGTTACATTTTGTATTTTCATAATATGTTTATTTATTGTTTTTGATAAATTATATAGGCAAAGTTAAGCTTATTAATAATAGATTATTGTTTAATTTAGTTAAAAATATATTTTAATTACTATCCATTATTTTGTTGTTGTTAATTGTCTCGTTCATATTCTTATCTTTGACTTTTAATATTAAATTAAACGCTTTGGCAAATCAAGATAAAACAAGTGGTCAGTTTCGTAATAATATTAAACCCGGTTATAGAGTTGAGTTAGTACAAAAACAGCATCAGCGCAGTGGACAATTAACAGAGGGTATCGTTTCTAAATTACTAACTAAATCAGCTCAACATCCTCACGGCATTAAAGTTATGCTCGATTCAGGAATCGTTGGTCGTGTAAAATATATATTATCCAATGAAGAATAGAATTAAGATTTCAAGTATTATTAGTATTCTATTAATTATTATTAATAATAACTTATTTAGTCAAGATACTAATCCTGAATATAATAAGAATACTGTTTTTATTACAGTCGGTTCATTTGGCATATTAGGAGGTGCTAATTTAAATTACGAAAGGTTTATTTTTAAAACCAACAAATCAATATTGTCTTCATTTTGGTTAAAAGCCGGAGGAGGATACTGGTATGAATGGGTCGATAATGGAACACAGTTCTACATTTCTGCTGAAGGTCTAACAGGACATAATAACAGCCATATTGAATATGGTTTAGGAATTACAAGCTTATATGATGCAGAAAGCTATAGAATAAACGTGTCAAATTATGAATCAGGACACGAAAGCAAACGACCAACCAAATGGGGAGAAACTGATATTACTGCTATCGGAAATTTAGGTTATAGGTATCAAAAGCCTAAAGGTCATTTTATTTTTCGCACTGGAATAATTAGTACCCCAATTGCATTATATATTAGTCTAGGAGTAGTATTTTAATTCGATTTTTACCTATTTTACTAACTTCTTATTTATTAGATGATTGTATTTACAATAATTTAATAAGTTAAATCATTATTCTCACGATATCCAAATTTATTAGTTTTACTTAATTATCAGGAATATTTATGAATAATTCGGAATAAATAATAAAGCCATCCGCAAAATACTACGAATGGCTTTAACATAAATATAAAATTATTTTTCAATCTACGTACTACCTCCCTGAGTCAACAAAGTATTTCATAAACTGTGCCCTTTCAAACATCATAGGGTTCTTTTGAAAATCTTGAGATAATTTCCCTCTAAATTCATCAATAGAATTATAACCTTTTTTCTCCATCCAAGCACTAAGTTCATCAATAGTATTTGTAATATGATTCTCACCATTAATAAAAATTGAAGAAACCATCTGAACAGCATTAGCTCCTACTAATAAATTACTTATTACATCTTTAGCATTATGAATCCCGGTAGAAGCAGCTATATCACAATCGACCTTATTATTCAAAATGCCAACCCATCGCAATGTATGACCATTATCAGAAGGCTTAGAATAAACTGTTTGAGAAATAAGTTTTTCATTATCAATATCAATTGCAGGATTATAAAATTTATTGAATAATACCAATCCTTTAATCTTAGTTTTTGAAAGCTCAACAATAAAATTCGCCATACCAGAGAAATAAGAACTTATCTTAAAAGCCACAGGGATATCAACTACAGAAGGTAATTTTTTTGCAATATCCATATAAATCTTTTCAATTTCAGCACCAGTCATATCAGAATTAGCAGGCATAATGAACATATTAACCTCTAAAGCATCAGCCCCTGCTTCTTCAATCTTCTTAGCGTAATCAATCCAATCGTCAGCAGAAATGCAATTGATACTTCCTATAATTGGAATATCTACAGCTTTTTTAGCATCAGTAATAAGCTTAAGATAATTATCAATACTATGTTTCTTTAAATAATAGCCAACATAATTCTCAATATGATCATAAGAACCATACATATTATTAGCTCTTTCGGCATTGATATCCATCATTATCTGTTCTTCAAATAAAGATTTAACAACAATAGCACCTGCACCTTCTTTAGCATGTTGAATAATATGTTCCACTGTATTATTAAGCTCTGAACTTCCAACAATAATTGGATTTTTAAGTTCCAAACCTAAATAAGTTGTTTTAAGATTTATCATATCTTGAATATATTATACTACTATATAAATGTTCTATAAAAATAAAATTACTATTACCTACCTTGATTTAAAAAATCATCAATAGCCATAGCTGCACGGTGACCATTAGCAATACCATGAATAACATCAGGGCCTTGAATAATATCACCACCCATAAATAACCAAGGAAGCGAAGTTTGGAAATTATCATTGGTTTGAACTCTTCCACGAGGGCCAAACTCCAGACCTTTTTTAGTATCTTCTGATAGATAACTTAAGTCCATTCCTTGACCGATAGATTCAATAACCATATCACCTTCAAAAACTCTCTCATCTGACTCGTCAAATTTAGGATTAAAGTTATGATTTTCATCAAATATAGAAAGACATTTCCAAACCCTAAGACCAACAACTTTCCCATTCTCTATCATTACCTCCTGAGGTCCATAACCTGGAATAATTGTACAACCTTCTTCACGAGCTTCTACTACTTCTTCTCTATCAGCGGGCATAATATCTTCCGACTCTAGAGACGTAGTGATAATATTTACCTCACCATATTTTGCTTTTTGTAAACGAGCCATAGACCGTGTAATATCCATAGCCACATTACCACCACCAATAACAACTACTTTTCTTTCTACAGGAACTTCAGCACCGGTTACAATATCTCGAAGCAGGTCAACAGATTGGTAAACATTTTCATGATCTGAACCCGGGATACGTGTACTACGACCAAGGTGTAATCCTGTACCGGCAAATACAGCATCATTTTCTTCATGCAATTGTTCTAAAGTAATATCCTTACCAACAGTAACATTATATTTAATATCTACACCTAGAGAAACTATATAATCAATATCTTTATCAATAGCATCATAAGGCAGACGATATTCCGGAATACCATAACGCATCATACCACCAGCTTGAGGCAACTTTTCGTACATAGTGATTTTATATCCCAATAAAGAAAGATAATAAGCTGAAGATAAACTAGATGGACCAGTACCGATAATAGCAACTTTCTTATTATTATTCTTAATATCTTTTGTATAAAGAATCTCATTATATTTATCTACATCTGCAGGAATCTGATCGGCAATATATCGTTTTAACCATCGTATAGAAAGAGGGTCTCCATTAACACCAACAGAACATACATCCTCACATTTATGAGTACATATACGACCGCAAATTTCCGGTAATGGGTTAGTATCATACAAAATACGCATACCTTCTTCCATATCCTCATTTCTAATAGCGGCAATATAATCAGGAATACCCATATGAGCAGGACAAGTAGCAGTACAAATACCACAAGCTACACAACGGTCAGCCTCCTCTTCGGCTTGTTTCTTAGAATAACCTTTTACGAATTCAACAAATGATTCTACACGCTCTTCGGCATGAAGCTCTTCCATTGGAACTCTAGTTTGTCCATAGAAATGATAATTAGGAACAGGTTTTTTCCATCCTTCTTCTTTCGTATCCCATGATTTCTTATCAACACCAGGGGTAAAGATAAAAGCATCAGGGTCGGTATCTACCCATGTATATTCATTGGTTAGATTCAAAGAATTAGTTGTACAAATATCAACGCAAAGAGCACACCAACAACATCTGCCATAATCGATACGTGGACGCAATCCACTATCACCACTTTTTGTTTCTATACCTTCAACGGGGACTAGGTCTATAGCTTGATTTTCGCAAATAGCTTCACAAGTACCACAACCGATGCACACGTCTATATCGTTTTTATGAAAACCTCTGTATCGAGGAGCAGCCTCTCTACCAATAGGATTTTTTATTGTTACTGGGTCTTTTACAACCTTACTCCATGTAGTAAATGGAGTGAAAACATCTTTAATATTCATATCTTCTGAATTACTATTTGATATTTATTATCGTTCTATTTCAGGTGGACAAGTCTGTAAGGAAACCATAGTAGCATGTACATCAGCTATATTCGTTCCTATAAGCATCTTTTCGAGAAGAGCGATAGCATGAGTATAACTAGGTCCTCTAAGATTAACACGGCGAGGCTTATCGCTACCATCAGTAACATAATACATTCCATACTCACCTCTACCACTTTCCAATTTATTATAAGTTTCTCCTTTAGGAATTCTCCAATGAAGAACATTAGGCATTTTAGCTCTGATATCTCCTTTCTCCGGCATTTTAGCCATAATCTGACGAATTAGGTCAACGGTTTGTATCAACTCTTGCCAACGCACCCAAGAACGAGCATAAATATCGCCTTCTGTAGCAGTAGGTGGATCGAAATCCAATTGTTCGTACATTAGATAAGGATTATCTTTTCTAACATCTCTTTTTACACCACAAGCACGAGCGTTAGTACCAACTATACCGTATAAATCAACCCATTCCTTAGGAATAACACCGATACCAACAGAACGTTTTTTAAAAATAGCATTATCAAACATCAACTGACGTATTCTTATAATAAAGTTATCAATCTCCTTTAGATTCTCTTCCATACGCTTTTTAAAACCATCAGGAAGCAAACCTCTTACGCCACCGGGAATGATATACATATGATACACACGTGCTCCAGTTAATTCTTCAAATCTATCAAGAATTAAATCTCTTAAATAAACTCCCCATTGTACACCAATACCAAGAGAGAAAGTACCAGCTTGACCCGGAACTCCACGAAGTAGTCCTTGAAGTCGAGCCATCTCTAATGAGAGCATTCTCAACCATTGAGCCATTTCGGGAATATCTTTATCATAACCTGATAGTACTTCTGTACTTCTGGCAATAAGATATTCATTAGTATCAGGTTCAGCCACACACATACGAATAGAAGTGGGAAAACCTTGTACATAAAGTCTTCTTTCAATAAGTTTTTCGAAACCACGATGAAGGTAACCTACATGGGTTTTTGCTTCCACAATTTCATCACCTGCTAAGGTTAATTCTACCGCCATATTACCTGTTACGCCAGGGTGATTTGGTCCTAACCAAAGCTTTACATATTTTTGCGATCTCAAGTCAACGTCTAAAGTACCATCAGCTTTCTTCGCAGGATATTTACTCCTATCTGGTTTAAAATCAAATATCTTACTCATCGTCTTTATTCTTTTTAGCGGTTACAGGTTGATTTGGATATAACTTCTGGCGCATATAAGTAGCCGGATCATTTGTAGAACGGCCAGTACGTGGGAAGTACGTCTCTTCAGCATATTTATTAGTATCAAAATCGCGAAGCATATGAGGTTTATCAGTCCAGCCTTCTAGAACAAAATTTTCTTCTATTCTAGGGCTACCGGGGAAATCTATTCCAAAAGCCTCTCTCAACTCTCGTTGATATGTCCATATTTGTTTCCATAGATGATGTGCAGATTGCATACTTGGATTTTCTCTATCAATAAAAACCTTTATACCAATTACACATTTCTTCTCGGGATTATTAAGAAGATAAAGCAACTGTAGTTTATTATCTTCAATCCAATCTACACAACTCATAAGCACAAAATGCGAAAAACCTTCATAATCGCGCATATAAGTAACCATATCAATAGCCAATTTCTTCTCTACAACCACATAAGCCTGAAGGTCATCCTTTATACTTACATCTTGTAAATCATATTTTGGCGTTATTCTATCTAATATTTCTTTCATATCGAATCAATTTTAAAATAAACTACCAGTTATAATCAGGCATATTCCAATCTTTAATAATTTTCTTTTGATTGGCTTTATATTCATCAAAGTTTCTGGCATACTCATTAGCTTTTTCACCTTTTCCCTCTTTTATAAGCTCTTTAAGCTTCATAAAACCAGCCAACAAAGCTTCAGGGCGTGGCATACATCCGGCAATATAAACATCTACAGGCAGATATTTATCTAATCGGTTAATAGTACTGTAACTATCGTAATACATTCCACCATTAATAGTACAGCTACCCAAAGCTAATACATATTTGGGTGAAGGCATTTGTTCGTATGAGCGAATAACCCTTTTTAAAGTTTTCACTGATAAATAACCAGATATAATAAATGCATTTGACTGGCGAGGAGTAGGCCGCATTTGAATACCAAAACGAAAAGCATCAAAACGAGGGGTCATTAGAGGAGGTATTTCTATAGATCCACAACCTGTTCCGAACCCCAAAACCCAAATACTCTCAGAACGTGCCCAGTTAAGGAATTTCTCAACAACACCATTACTAGGTTTCTCTTCTGTAGGTTTTTTACCACTAAAATAATCGTAGATAGGATTTACTTTAATAATAGACCCATCAGGAGCAATTACTTCTCTTTCTTCATCTTCAGGATGAACGAAAGTCTTCTCAGAATTCTTGGAACCAGCATTCTCTGCTGATTTTTCAAGCATTTCCTTTACTTTATCGTTAATATCTAATTCAGACATAATGCTAACAAATTAAAAACTATAAATTAAAATTGCCAATATACCAAGGGCCATTGGAACTTTGAAAAACCAAACTACTGACTGTTCGATTTTAAATCGTGGGAATACAACGCCAACGAAAACAGAATAGAAGTTTATTAAGAATGTTTTTATGATAAACTCTACCCAATTGGTAGCACCACCAAACAAAAGATTCATAAATAAGGCAGCTTCCATAACGTGTAAAACAACACCACTTGACATAAGAACACCAAGATAAGTACCATGATATTCTGTTGGCGGACCAATAGGAATTTCGTTAGGTGCTTTAACTAAATTAAATGGAGAATGTCCCATAGCACCAAGTGCTGCCAATAATAAAGTAACGCCAGCAATAGGGTTTGTAAATATTGTCCAATTGGCAATCCCCCCTTGTTGGGCTGCTACAATATCAGTAAATGATAAAGTATGATATTGAATTGCCAAAGAAATAATTCCTAAAGTCATAGGAATCTCTATAGCAGCATGTTGTGCTAATCCTCTAGCAATACCTATTGCAGAGTGTGGGTGTCCACCTTCTCCAGCACCGATTGCCATTCCAAGCATTCCAAAAAGTTGGAAATACAGAATTAAAACAATATCACCTTCAAATGAAAAATTTGACCACATATCACTACCAAAAAGTGCAGGCATAAAAAGGAACATCCCAACAGCACCAGTGAATCTAAATACTGGTCCTAAATAGAACATAAATCCATGAGACAAAGTTGTTCTTACACCAATATTCTTAAGCAAGTCTATCCATGGTTGGTAAAAAGGAATACCATGTCTTCCTGCCACTCGAGCAACAATCTTTCTTAAAGTTGCGCTCATCAACAATCCCCAGTTTAATACAAGGAAAAAACCAAGAAGTGTATAAGCTAATTTTACGTATATATTCATAATTTAAATACTTGATCCTATGGTTATAAAGAATAAAACAATTATATATAAAACTATATGAAGCATATAAGCTTGTCCATTACCGCTATAAATACGTCTTGTGAACCCGGCAGCTTCATGTACTAATTCGGTCATCCAATTCCAAAACCGCTCAGCCAAAGGAACAGTTAATGGCCATACAGCTTTATAAAAACCTGCGTACATATTGTATGCGACGTGAGTTGTATCCGGTCTATCAGGACGTTCTCCTGAATAAACGATATCAAATTGCTTAATTTTATGTGCTTTGCGTGTTGATAATTTCAAAATCAGAAATACAATTAAGAAAACACTGCCAATAGTCATCATTACTCCACTTCCGGTCCAATGTCCAATAGCAGTATATGCATAAGCACCATCCCATCTAATAGAATTTTGTGGCATATAATTGGCAATCATATCTCCTAAAGGTTGTAAAACCCATTGAGGTCTGGCAGAAAAAACCATCAATCCTGCTAATAAAGTATAAATAGGTATTAGAAACCAAATGGATATTTCCTTAACATTTCTGTGATTATCCTTTAATTGACCAAGGAATATTGTTTGAATAAGCCTGAATAAATATAGGAATGCAACACCCCCGGAAAGGAATACTATCACTCCTTGGAAATACCAGCCCTTCTCTATTACAGCATTATAGAACAACCATTTACCTGTAAACCCAGACAATGGAGGAACACCTGATAATGAAGTAATACCTATTAGTACTGCTACAAAAGCTAAAGGCATTCTTTTAATTAAACCTCCCATCTCATACATATTATGAGTACCAACTCTCAATACCACAGCACCAATTGTTAAGAAAAGCACAGCCTTATACATAAAGTGATTAATTACATAGGTAAAACCTGTTAACCAACCTAATTGTGTCATAATGGCAAAAGCAAAAACGATATATCCAAGTTGCCCAATTGAGGAATAGGCTAATAATCGTTTAGCATCCTCTTGGAATACAGCACTAATATTGCCAAATAAAACGGTTAAAGCTCCAACCCAACCGAGAATATATGTTAATGAACTTAGGTCATATTGCGATTTACTCATTCCGATAAGAGCAAGAATTACTCCATATACTCCGGCTTTAAGCAAAATTGCTGACACCATAGGCGAAACATCACTTTCTGCTTCACCATGAGCTCCTGGCAACCAAATATGAATTCCTACAGAAGCAGTCTTAGTTAAGAAACCAAATAGTAATAAACCATAAGCCCATTGTGGGAAATATTGAATATTATTAAATATTGATAGTGAGGTAGTAAGCTGACCTATATTTGCAATACTAATACCGGCAAGAATAGCATAAGCACCAGCAACACTAAATAGCATATAGCTTAATGCATGAGGCATAGAGCGTTTTCCTCTAATAATTAAGAAATAAGAACCTGCAGTCATTAATTCCCAACCAAAGAAGAATTGCAATGTTGTATTTGCTTCAATAAGTCCTGTTAATCCAGCATACATTAATATAGCAACAGGATAAAAACCAGAGCGTTTTCCTTTATAAGCATATCCGGCAATTAAAGTAAGAATACCACCAATCATAAAAATTACTTCAAAAAGCAATTTCAAATCACTTAGAGAAGGATATATAAAGTAAAAATATATTCCCATTCCAATAATAGCAATAGTATTCTTTATAAAAACTGGCAAGAAATCTAAAGCGAATAGTATAAGAACAAAAAATAGAGGAATAAAATTAATCATTCTACCAAGTTCCGTATGTTGTGCTGTAAGATATCCGATAATATATAATAGAGCTGTTAATAAAATAATAGGTGTAATCTTATGCCAACGAACGTTAAAAGAAAAATTATAATTATCATCAGCTTTAACAGCATAACCAAACCAACGGAAATAATAAATTGCCTCTAGAAAAGATCCTGTAAGAATAACAGCTATCCAGACGAAACCACCATTTGCTGCTAAATCCATCACAAATGTCCATTTAGCAAAGAATGATGGGAAAGGAGGAAAACCAATTAGAGCAAAAACGAATGTACCCATCAAGAAAAGGAAGAAAGGTTTTCTACGAATTATAGCCCATTCTTTAAGAGTTTTAGCTTTTACAATACCTACTAACCAGAAGAATCCGGTTTTAGCAAGGAGATTAGTAAGTAAAATTCCAAAAACAACATAGTTTAGGTTATCTCCGAGATAAGTTCTCAAACCAAGAATCAACATTAAGAGTCCTAACTGTCCAATTGAAGAGTAGGCAAGAAGACGTCGGGCAAATTTCTGTTTTACACCAAGCAAATTAGCACCAATGAAAGTAACAGCACCAATAACAGCAATATAATGATCCCAGCTATTACCGGCAATATCTAATAGTTTGTAAAGCATAAAATAGGAAGCAGTAGCAGTAGCAGCAGAAACAACAGCTGAGAATCCCTGATGTGAGCCTTCATAAACGTCCAAGCCCCATCCATTAGCAGGGAAAGGCTTCATTTCGAGTATTGCTGCTATCAAAATAAGGAATACGGCTATCAATCCACCTGTTGTGGTAGTTAAATCTGACTTTACCAAATCATCAATATTTAAACTTCCTGTATAGAAATAAGCGAAGATGGTTCCTATTAATAGTATACTAGAGATGATACTAGTAGCAATAATATATTTAAATCCAGCACCAACAGCCCTATTTCCTTTTTCAATAAGAATAAGTCCTGCAGTAGCAATTGAGGATATTTCAAGGAAAACAAAAAGGTTAAACAAATCTCGAGTCATTATCACCACATTAAGTGACATTATAAAAACAAGATAAACAACAAACGCATTTCTACCTTTTCTTCCAAAGTTAAAGAACAAATATATTCCCCCAAGAAGACCAATAACGTTAATGAGGGTTGACATAAATGCCTCTTGAGGCCCCATTAATAGATTAATAGAAATTGGCGGTTTATAACCGGCAGTAAAAACATAAGTAGAAACTTGATCTCCAAAGTAAAAAGCATAAAGCCATTCACTGGATACATAGGTCATAAAACCTAATGTTAAGAGAGTTAAAATTCCTGAGAAATTTTTTCCTAATTTTCCCAGTACTCCGATGGCAAAGCCAACTCCTAGAGCGGCTGCTACAATATAAATAGGACTTACCATTTCAAATCGTTAAATTGGTTAATTTCTAAGGTTCGTTTAGCTTTAAAAAGCTTCATTGCATAAGCCAACAATAATGCAGTAACACCAAATCCAATAACAATGGCAGTAAGTACTAATGCCTGAGGAACTGGGTCTACAATTGAGTTTAACACATTATGATCAGCTAACTGAGGGACTGAGGCATCAATAATAGGAGCAGTACGACCTTTTATATATCCAAGGCTAACTATAAGTATATTGATACCGGTATCGAGAATTGTAAAACTTACAATAATCTTTATAATGTTTTTCTGAGAGAGAATACCCCAGAAGCCAATAATAATCAGTATAAAACCGATTAAGAGGCTTATTTTTCCCAAGTTCAAATATTCCATAATTATGATTCTTTTTGAGATTTTTGATACTTATTAAGAATATTGGAGATTTCAGCTCCAACCTTAAGTCCAATAAAACTATAAATTAGAGGAATAGCTCCTGCACTAAACAAATCACCAAATGTTCCGAGGCTGATAAACCTATTATCAAGGAATCCACCTGCAAGTGCTATACCTAACAAACCAATTATTACGAACATAATTCCTGAAATACTTTCTATCCAAAGTATTGCGTGGTGATTTATTTCTTTATTAGGATTTGCCATAATTAATAATGCTATTCCAGAGGCAATAATAGCACCTCCCTGAAAACCTCCCCCCGGAGTAAGGTGACCATTTATAAATACATAAACTCCAAATAAAAATATTATAGGAACCAGTAACTGAGCAGAGGTTACCAAAAGCTCGGAGGTTCCTTTATGAATAATTACCTTTTTTTCATCCTTTTTATTAAGTTTCAAGAAGAAACCAATAATTGATGCAGTAAGAAATAGTATGGTTACCTCACCCATGGTATCAAAACCACGATAGGTAACAACTACCGCTGTAACTAAGTTGGCAGCACCAACTTCTTTTGCACCCTGTTCAGCATAATGGGCTGCAATTCCTGTAAGTTCAGTCTTTGGCTCATAGCTTACATACAAATTGTAAAAGATGTAAACAAAGCTAGCCAATACTAAACCAATTAAAAAATTCCTAATCATTGTATTTTTTGATTTTATTTAATACATAAAAGAAAATTAAGGTAGCAAGTCCACTACCAATAGCTGCTTCAGTCATAGCCACATCAGGAGCAGACATAAAAAGGTACAATATTGATGCAAAAAGACTTACCACACCTGCAGCTACTACTGCAATAGATAGTTTCTTATTCAAAATAGCAATTATTGCCATTATTATGGTTAGAGCACCTATGCCCAGAGCCAAGATAATATATATTAGTTCATTATTCATCTATTGGTTCCTCCACAACTTTATTTTCGATATCTTCTTTTAGTTTATCAACGGAAGTGATTTTTGACAATGGAATTTTCATTGCATAAGCAGCTCGCATTAATACATGAGAAGAAACTGGGTTTGTTAAAATTATAAATACTATTAAAACAAAAACTCTTCCTATCCAATTTGCCTCACCCCAATGGTCCACAGTCATAAGTCCAATACCAACGAAAGACATCATTGCACCAAGAGTAGAAGCTTTTGTTCCTGTTTGCACTCTATTATACACATCAGGCATTCTTAAAAGTCCAATTGCCGCTACAAATAAGCTAAAAGAACCCATCATTAAGAATATTTCTCCAAGTAATTTTATATAGCTCATATTATAATCCTCCCTGTATATATTTTGCCACTATAATAACGCCCAAGAAACTTAGCAAACCGTAAACTACGGCAACGTCAAAATAAATAGCTCTGTTAGACAAATAAGCAATAACGCCAATAACTACCAAAGATGTAATTGTCATTGAGTCAAAAGCTACAACTCGGTCCACAATAGAAGGCCCTTTCATAAACCTTATCAGACCTGCCAATAATGTTAGCATTAAAAAGAATAATGCAATGTAAATGATAATATTATTCATAGATTTCCTCCAATAATTTTTCGAATTTACGTATTAAATCTTCAGTGGCATGAACCTCATCAGAGTGCTTTACATCTATCCAGTGGATATAAAAAGTATCCTCATGCACTTCCAAAGTAAATGTACCTGGGGTCAACGTGATTGAGTTGGCCAAAATTAGCCTTGCCATTTTTGATTTTAAGTGAGTATCAACCTTTACAATACCCGGATTAATAGGTAATGATGGAGATAGAACTCTTTTTGTAACATCAATATTAGCTTTTACTAATTCTACTAGAAATACGAATAAATAAATAAAAGTGTAAATAAAAGACTTTGGTGTAATTTTCATTTCACTGAAAATGGTACACTGCCCGCAAAATAATAAAGATAAAAGACCCGATAAGGCCACCCCTATTAAAACACTTTTTAGCTCTATCGACCAAGTTAGCAAAAACCAACCGGCGAGAATCACTAAAAAAGCAATTATTAAGTTTTTAAGTTTCATTGATAAATACCTTTATGTTAAAACAGTTGTTAAACTTGTGAATTTATATGTGTACAAATGTATTTATATGAATATTTGCTTTTTAAAAACTTTTATATAAATAGGTTTGCTAACTACATTATACGGTCAATACAAAAAAGCAACATATATCATTTTTAAATAAGTCACCAGGATGTTTTTTTATTAATCTATTTTTTTGATTTGATATTATTTGAGAACAAATCCAGCATAAATTACTATCGATAAATATATAACAATATTTTACTATCTAATTAATAATCTGCTCTTTATAACCATAAAATACTTTTGTTAAACCATATTAAATATCAAAATCAAAATAAAAAATAAAAAATGGAAATCCCCAAAAAAACACGTTAATTTATTTTGAATCTAAATAATAAATCTGAAAAAATCACATATTTTAACCTGCATTATTCATACTAAAGTGAAGCATATTGTTTGAACTTACGATGAATAAGATTTAGCAATACCCATCCGCCGATACTCTTTGGCAAACGAGCGAAAAACTCAAATTTAAATATTAAAAAATACCCAAATTTATATGTTTTTCTTAATCGTCAGGATTATTTGTGTATATCTTAGTGTGAGTGTTATAGAATTAAGATTTATAATACAAGTAAATAATTATTAATCAAAAAAAATAACTCCACCTATGATAGTAGAGTTATTTAACCAAGACATTCCAAATTATTCTAAAAAATAAGTTCTAAAAAATATAAATCGATTATGTATTAATTACTTTTTGGAAATAAATAGCAAAAGATCGATACAGAAAGTGAGTCCATTTACCAAAAGGAACAATAATTAATGCCCATTGTACTAAAACAATAAGATGCAAATAGTAAAGCCAAGAGAAAGTATCAATAAAATGAAAATCAATGGCGAGTCTAACCAATATAGCAGTTAGTCCCATTAATAAAAGCCATATTACAAAAAACCAATCACTAGGTTGGGAATGTGTGCTAATTTCGGCATCCTTTTTCACTCTTCGACGAACAAAATCAAAGGTGATTAGAAAAATAAAAATAGATTCAATATATCCTATAAATATGATTAATACATTATTAGTCTCAAACCAATTAAGAAAAACAGTAGTAAAAAGTAATAGTAAATAAGAAAATACTAATATTAAATGCTCAAGCCATCTAAATTTATTATCATCACAACTAAGAGCTCTTTTTTGGGTAAACATATGTACTATCAAATCCGAAAACGATTTAAAATAATTTTTTATTTTAGGCTTAGCATCAGATTTATAAACTGTTAACCACCACATATGCAAAACATTAGGACATAAGATCAAGAGAAATACAGTACCAATGGCAAACATTTCGAACAAATGCCCATATTGCATTATCTTATGTAAGTCGAAATTTAAAGAAGCACCAACTCCCACCACAATAAGAGCTAATAAAATAAAAGCACTTAAAGTTACTCCAATATATCGATATAGCAGCCCTGATAGCCCTGTCCAGTCATATTTTACTGTTAGATATCTTCGCAATGACATCATAAGCTCCCCTGGGTCGGCTTCGCGTGGGCATGTAGCAGTACATTCACCACAATAGTAGCATAACCACGGGTCTAAAGACTCTTGAATTTCATTTTCCAGACCCAGAACACTGAACCTAACCATTTTGCGAGGGAAAGAATTTTGCTCATCAGAAAGACTACAAACAGCAGTGCAATGACCACAGTTATAGCAAGCATTTGGATCAAAAGCTCCGTATTTGCTGAGCTCTTTTGTAAAATCTGGATTAATCTTTGCCATTTTACCTAATTTTTTCTGTTAGTTCATAATAAAAATACTCATCCATATCATCTATTTCACCAGTTTTAACAAAACCATACTTCAACAAACTCATCAACTGATACATGCAATCCTGAGTTGAAATATTCAGGTCTTTTGCCAGCTGAGGAACTGTTTTACTTCCCTCTTTCAGTGAGTTTATTATTGCCTTTTTACTCTTATTAAAGCTTTTAAGATTATTAATTACTTCTTTATCTACAGTCATTTTTTCTTTAAGAAATTTAACCGTTTTGCCTTTTTCTACATTCATAATATAAATATTTTATCAGCACCATTAATCAACAGTTAAAGTGTGCTTCCTTGCTAGTTAAGTTTTATTTAAGAATGATTTGCAATTGCGTCAATCATAGAGAATATTTCCTTATCAGTAAAGGAAGTTAAATCTAATGCATTTGTAGGACAAACGGGGATACACATTCCGCAGCCTTTACAAGTTGAATTGTTTATTTCAGCAATTGATTTTCCATTATATTCAATCATTTGTATTGCATCAAAAGGACAAGCCTGGCTACACAAGTCACAGTAAGTACAATTATCAGCATTTACAATTGCAACAATAGGCTCATGTGCAAGTTCCCCTGAATCAACCAAAGAAAACGATTTTGTAGCAGCCGCTAAGGCAGAGTTCATTGACTCCATAATATTTTTTGGACCTTGACAAGCTCCGGCAATTGTTACTCCATCAATAACTGTTTCTACAGGTCTCAATTTCATATGAATCTCATTGAAAAACTTATCTCTCCCCTTAGGTATTTTCAATAACTTTTCTATTGAGTTATCTTTTCTAGGAACCATTCCTGTAACAAGTACCACCAAGTCAGCTTCTACTTCCAACTCTTTACCTCCTGTTAAATAATCATTGATTTTAACAACTGTCTTACCATTAACACTCTCAACAGTAGGAGGTAAATCCTCGAATGATTGTAAATAAATATCCCCCATTCTTGAAGACTCGTCATAAAGAAGCTCCTGCTTACCATATGTTCTTATTCCCCTATTAAAATGGAAATTATTAATATTACCAAACTGCTTTTTAGCGGTAATAGCAGCATAAATATTTGATGTACAGCAATATCTAGAGCAGTATTTATTTTCTCCATCCAACTGTCTACTACCTACACAATAAATGTAGGCTATATTTCTAACTAATTTACCCTTATACAATAGTTTATCTTTTGCATAATGTACAATTCTTTTAAATTGTGGCAGTGTAACCACATTTTCAATAGTTTTATATCCAAATTCACCTACCTCTGGTTCGTAAGGATCAAATCCTGTAGCTACTAATATAGACCCAACATTTGATTCAATAATCTTCTCTTTCTGACTAAAATCAATACTACTGCAAACCTTCTCACATTCGCCACACCGAGTACAATTTTTCATATCAATTACCGGCAATTGTGGATATTCGCTAGGATAATTATGATAAATTGCCTTCCTATCTGTAATATTAAAATTAAACTCATCGGGGACTTTAACAGGACAAACATCAATAGCTTTTTGAAGTTCACCTTTAGCACAATGAGAATTTATATACCTGGGAGTTACTTTAATTTTAATTTTAAAATCGCCTACACTACCACTAGTTTCAACCAACTCTGCACCAGTATATAAAGTAACATTTTCATGACTCATTACCTCATTATATAATCTAGTAATAAGTTCTTTACCGGTTTCATTACTCACACAAAGATTATCGAATTGAGCAATTCTACCACCAATAAAAAATTCACGTTCTAAAAGAATAACATTTGAACCAGCATCAGCAAGTTCAATAGCTGCCCTCATTCCTGCAATACCAGCTCCTATAACAGCAACAGCATTAACTGTAGGCACAGTAATAGGTTCTAGAGGTTCAGCAAGCTTAACCTTTGCAATTGCAGCTTTTACAATCTGTATAGCTTTCTCTGTTGCTCCAATTTTATCATCAGAATGAGCCCATGATACTTGTTCTCTGATATTTGCATGAACATAATTATATTTATTCAAGCCAGCTCTTTCAGAAACCGACCTAAATGTCAACAGATGAAGCTTAGGCGAGCACGAGGCAACTACTACACCACTAAGATTTTGCTCCTTAATGTCCTCTACCATTTCTTTTTGGTTAGAATCAGCACAAGCAAAAATTGTTGTTTTAGATAAAGCAATACCTTCATCATTCTCAACAGCTTCTTTTACCTTATTGACATCCACATAATCAGAAATATTACCACCACAGTGGCATATATATACACCTATTCTATTTTCTTTCATGATTTTATCCTCCTTAAATAACTTGTTGCCTCAGCCGAGGCGGCACCACTAGAAAGTATACTATCGGGAATATCCATTGGTCCGGAAGCTGTTCCTGCTACAAAAACTCCTTCTATACTAGTTTTTGCAGGACTAGCTAATGGATCACTTTGTTGTATAAAATTAAATTCATCAAGATTGAGATCTTCACCATCGAAAACATCATCAATACCCATATTTGGTAAAATTCCTACGGAAAGCACCACCATATCATGTTCTGCTTCTTTTACAATACCATCTTCAAAATCTTCATACCTTAAGAATAGATTTCCATTATCAGCACTTTTTATTTTTGCCACCTTACCCTTAACAAACTCCACTCCCATTTCTTGAGCCTGTCCATAAAATTCATTAAAACCTTTACCAAAAGCTCTAATATGCAAATAGTAGATTGTAATATCAGCCATTGGCAATGCACCCATCAAAAGTTGAGCTTGTTTAATAGAGTACATACAACAAACTTGAGAGCAAATAGGATTTCCAACAGACTTATCACGAGAACCAGTACATAATACATAAGCAATATTATCAGGCATTTTACCATCACCAGGTCTTAAGATAGTATTATATGGTCTTGTTGGAGCAAGCTGTCTTTCCATTTGCATTGAAGTAATTACATTTTTAAATCTATCAAATCCATATCGAGGTATTTTGAGTGGATCAAATAATTTAAAACCGGTAGCAACAATTACTGAATTAACTTTTAGTCTAAAATATTCATCAGTTTGAGTAAAATCTATGCAGGAGGTAGGACAAGCACGTTCGCAAGCGCCACAAAGTGTACAATTCTCGATATCTATGGCAGCAACTCTTGGACTAGCTATAGAAAATGGAATATAAGCAGCTTTTCTACCCACTAAACCATATTGATATTGGTCCTCCACATTTACCGGGCAAGCCTCCTCACATAGTTGGCAACCAGTACAATCTTCAATATGCACATATCTAGGCTTTTGGTGAATAATTGCCACAAACTCATATTCAGCTTTTTTCTCAATCTTAGTGATTTCACTACTCGTAAAAATAGAAATATTTGAATGCCTATCGATCTCAGATATTTTTGGTGTAGTAATACAAGCAGCACAATCTAAAGTTGGGAATACTTTACTTAACAATATCATCTTACCGCCAATACTAAGCTCTTTCTCAACAATGATAACCTTATACCCTATATTTGCCAAATTGAGTGCTGCTTCACCACCAGCAATTCCACCACCAACAACCAACACATCATAGCTAAGTTCTTTATAATGATTTTCCATTATCAATTCTTTGAATGGTTTTTTAAATATTCTGTAAAACTTTTTACATGTTTTACAAAAGGTTCACTACAGACGGAGCATATTGCTGCCATTTTCAAGCGCGCGGGGTCCATCCCTCTCGATTTCATAATTTCCATTGTATTGGATACAATTTTACCGGTATTATCAGTGCACGATTCGCTATATGGACAATCCGTACCATCAGCGGCTATAAAAACACCATCGAAACCTTGATCTAGTGCTCTAAGAATCCATATAGGTTTAATAGCACTAGAACAAGGAACCGAAATAGTATAAACTGTTGGCGGATAGTGTAATTTAAGCAATCCTGCCATATCTATGGCCGGATCAGAGATTTTTTCAGTAGAAAAAACCAATATCTTAGGCCCATTATTTACTTTTCCACCTTCCATAATTATTTTCTTATAATTATTTTAAAAAAACCAGACTCTTCTATCGTACCAAGATATTCAAAACCTTTTTTGTTACACCATTTAGGAATGTCTCTTTTGGTACCTTCATCAGCTGAAAGCACTTCCATAGTTTGACCTTTGCTAATTTGTCCAATAGCTTTCTTTGCTGCTAATAGTGGCCCCGGGCAAGATGTACCTCTTGCATCAATAGATTTGTCTATGGCTACTGACATTAATTCTTCTTGTGTCATAATAGTATTATTTTAAGATTTAAATTAAAAAATTGATTTTTATAAACATCGATTCTAAGATTAGATAAATAGATTTATATCAGCTTCTTCGGCAGAAGAGATATATTCTCCAATACCACATATATCATCTGCCAAATCAATAAAATCATCAAGCTTAAATCCATTCCAAACTTTACCTGCAAAACCACAAATATGTACTTTTACATTTGTCATTTCTTTAGCAGTTTTAAAAGCTTCTGTCCAGTGTGGGGCATCAAGCCTTTGCAAGGAAGCTAAAAACTCATCTTTTTTATCTGTAATTTCTGCTACTCTTGTATTTGTCATTGCATTTTCTTTTTTAAATGCAAAAGCAGCTTGTAATAACACATAAATTTCAACATCCATATCTTCTGCTGCTGCGCCACCTAGAATAACTCCTGCCGCTGTTAACTTATCTACACTTCCTGAGTATAGTGCTAAACACAATTTCTTTGTTTTCATAATTATCTAATTTTAGTTTAATAAATATTTTGTTATTCAATTAACATTACAAAAGTAAATTAGATTACAAAGCAAAGTGCTAATTTTAATGTGGTATATTGTACCATAAAATGTGAAACATTTCACATTTTTATGTACTTTTGAAATCTTATCCTTATATATCTACAAGCAATGAATAAGACTAATGAGAACATTAAAAAATGCCACAAGTGCTTAATAAAATCAAATGCAGCTAACAAATTAAATTTTACTGAATTAGATGAATTGGATGAGAGTTGTGTTCAAGTTACTTTTAAGGCATCAGAAATAATATTTAAACAAGGGGCCTTATCATCAAATATTATATATTTATCCAGTGGACTGGTTAAGATAGTAATAGATGGCCCCAATAGAGAACAAATTCTTAAAGTAATAAAAGCTCCATGCTACTTAGGAATACCAACTACTGTTGGAGATAAAATAAATCATTATTCGGCAATAGCTTTGGAAAAAACTACTGCATGCTTTGTTGATGTAAGTACTTTTAAAAATTTTATTAAACTAAATTCTGATTTTGCTTATGAAGTAATATTAGATTTATGTAAAAATGAACTTGATCAATTTCAACGATGCGTAAACCTTGTTCAGTTACAGATGCACGGAAGAATGGCCAAGCAATTACTTTTTTTTGCTAATGAAATATACTGTTCTGATGAATTTGAATTACCATTAAATAGAAATGACTTTGCTAACTTACTATGCTCGTCAAGAGAAATAGTAAGTAAAATACTTTCAGAATTTAACAATGAAGGTATTATAAGTCTAAATGGTAAGAAAATCAAAATCCTAGATAAAGAAAAATTGCAATTTATATATCAAAATGGATAAAAAAACGCCCCCTTTGCATCACACATCAGCAAAGGAGACTAATGCCGTATTTCTTAAAAAATCTTTAAAGTACTTCCACGCTATAGTCCTTATGAACAATAATGTCAGCTAATTTCTTAAGATTTTTAACCATCTCATGCTCTTTTAAAAGTACTTTCATTCTGTATTCGTTTTGAGGCTCTTTACCTCGTAGTTTCTGCGCTTTACCAGTATCGTGATAAGTAATATCAATAAAAACCTTAAGGTCAATATCCTTAGTATTTATAGCATACAATCCATCAATAATAAGCATATCAACACTTGCAAAATTGGTTGTAAGCATATCAACTTGCTCAGTAACAAGATCAACGCAAGGCATTGTGCTATACGTTTTTTCTTTAAAATCAGCTATATTTTTATAGATCAGATCCCAATCGTACTCATCGTAACCAACTACTTTATCAACACCATTTTTCTCGCGCCATTCGGTACGCTCCAATGGAAGTATTCTATAATAATTGTCGATATGAATAGGCTTAGCAAAGATGCCATGTTTACGTAGCCCCTTGGCAATAACATGTGCTAATTCTGTTTTGCCTGTTCCTGATTCACCAGAAATTGCTACAGTAAAGTTTTCCTTTTTCCGTTTCAATATCTCTGCAATAATCTGTTCACCTGCTTTATGGTGTTTTTCTTCTATTAATAAAACGTCTCCTAGCATAATATATATATTAAATATTCTAATTAATTTTTACTTGATTATGTGTTATATCAAACTTATAATTCTTTCCTTTGAAATCGAGTGCAAAGCTAAGCTTTTTCCAATGCTTTGGAAGATGTGGGTTTATTTTTAGCTCATCATGTGAGAAATCTATTCCTGCAAAAGCTGCATAGATAATCCAAATGGTTCCAGCCATAACTCCTGTATGGATTCCTTCCGCAGTTGTCCCTCCTTGAATATCGTTATAGTCACTTATTAAAGCTTGCTGAAACATCTGCCAACTCAAATCTTCTTTTCTAAGCTGCTGAGCCAAATAAGCATGTACTACCCTGCTCAATGTAGATCCATGAGAAGTTCTTTGAAGGTAGTATTCAAGATTCTTCTCAATATAGTTTTCCGGTAGTTTATAATGCAGATTTTCTAATATTTGAGTAACTTTTTCATTACTCAAATTATAAAATAGCATAAGCGTATCAGCCTGCTTGGCAACTTTATAATTATCAGGAGATTTTCCCTCAGCCTTTAACACTCTATCCATTCTATGAATATTACCATATTTGCTCCTGTAATAATCCCAGTCCAGCTCAGCTAATTCAAAATATCCATCATACTGAGCGATAATTCCATCTTCTGAAATCACCAAATTTATATTACGGGAAATATCTTGCCATCTCTCCAATTCATTCTGCTCAAAACCTATCTTTTGGAAAACCGTTTCAGCTTCATTTTTATCTAATTTATCTAAAATATCCGAAATACTTTTGAACATCCAAACAGTCATCACATTAGTATAAGCATTATCTCTTAAACCACCCTCTTCAGCCTCCGGATAAGCTTCATGAAACTCATCTGGCCCCATTACTTTATCTATTGAATATCTTCCGTTGGAATCATTTAATTTGGCTTTACTTTCCCAGAACCTGCCAATTTCTAGTAATAACTCCAGTCCATTATCAATCATAAACTGCTTATCGTCAGTAAAATGATAATATTGAATAATATTATATGCTATTGCCAAAGATACATGCCGCTGCAAAGAACTATAATCATCTCCCCAATCGCCGGAAAGTGGATTATAATGAAACTTCTGAGTTTCCTCACGACCGTCACTACCACTTTGCCAAGGGAACATTGCACCTTTATAACCATATTCTTTTGCATATTTTCTTGCCTTGTCTAATCTTCGATATCTATACATTAATAGTGATTTGGCAACCTCTGGATAGTGAACAAAATAAACAGGTAAAATATACAATTCATCCCAGAATATATGACCACGATAAGCCTCGCCTGTTAAACCTCTGGCAGGCACACTAAAATCTATATTTTTATTATGTGGGGAAGTCCCTGATAATAAATGATAAAGATGCATTCTCGTAAGTTTCTGACTTAACCTATCTCCTTCTATCTGAATATCAATTTTCTTCCAGATTTGCTCCCAGGCTTTAAAAGACTTATTCATTTCATATTCAAAACCTTTACTTTCACTTAATTTCTCAATGATATTAGCAACATCAATATACTCAGTAGATTTTTCAATCCATACTGTTTTCATCAAGCCTAAGTATTCTCCTTCATTTAATTTACATGAGAAATATGATTCTGCCACAGCATCGCCGGTATAATGCATAAAATCAACATTCTTTTCTACTCCCTGAAACATAACATCTAACCTTGCTGTTGTGGCCAAAGTAATATTTGATTCTGTGGTATTTACTATAACAGTCTGAAAGTTATTTTCAGTTTTTTGGCATTTTGGTTCAAGGTGTTTCTGATTAAGAGCAGCGTATCTTGCCACACCGTCATTAATATGATTACCTTTTAGGCTTGATTTAATATAAATTTCTGAAGAATAATTAACAGGCTTTAAGCAATAATGTATCCCTGCAATATGCATATTATCCATAGATGCAAAGCTACGTGTATAAATCATAGTTTTACGACCCTGTTCGTCTTCTACAAGCAATTCTCTGGTAAGAAGTCCTGTTTTAAAATCTAATTTTCTATTAATTTTTAATATATTTGTACTATTAATATCCAACCACTCACCATCATCTATTTTAAAAGAAATAGGCAACCAATTTATACTGTTTACAAAATCTTCATTTTCCAAATCTCTACCATTTACTTCTGAAACGCGCCTATTATAAAGCCCTGCCATATATGTTCCATGATAATTAATTTTATTGATATCAGCTTCGGGCATGGCACCTCTTGTCCCAAAATAACCATTGCCAACAGAAAATAATGCTTCTCGAGAACGTTCTTTTTCTTTATTATAATCGCGATAAGATAAAGACCAATTATCGTCTTCCAGTTCTTCTTCAAACCATTTTACAATACCCTCGTAACCAATTTCAGAAATATCAGCAACAACTTTATCGGCACCGGCTTCCCATAAGCCAGCTTCATTTTCCTCTCTTGCAAGGCCTAAGACCATTCCAAAATTCCCTGCTCTGGCAGCCTGCACGCCGCTAATGGCATCTTCAACTACAACAGCTTCGTCATAACTCACTCCCAAATTATCTGCTGCTGTTGTAAAAATATCAGGCTGAGGTTTTCCTTTTAATCCTAATTCAGCGGAAACAATACCATCAACACGTGTTTCTATCAAATCTGCAAGCCCCGTTATTTCCAGTACATTCTTACAGTTTTTTGACGAAGATGCTACTCCTACTTTTATTCCTTTCTTTTTCAATATGTGAATCAATTCTACTGTTGAAGGATATTTCTCTATACCATCACGTTTTAAAATATCATTAAAAACAATATTTTTTCTATTCCCAATTCCGCAATATGTTTCCATTTCAACTCCATCGGATGGCTCACCATAAGGTAGTTTTATTCCTCTTGATTCTAGAAATGATTTAACACCTTCGTAACGTGGTTTTCCATCCACATATTTAATGTAATCACCTTCATGAGTAAATTCCACAAAGGGTTCGCCATACTGCTCTTCTCTCTGATGCAAATACTGGTCAAACATCTCTTTCCACGCAATGGAATGCACCAAAGCTGTTTTTGTAATTACTCCATCAAGGTCAAATATTACTGCCTTAAAACTATGCTTTATTTTCATTTCCATCTATTAAAATTTAAACCAAATATATCCGTATCTATCAAGTGTAAGTAGATTCTTTTTATCATCCCAAAGACAATTATTTGATAATAATATTTCACTGACAGACTGCTCGAGATTATAAATTATTTTATTATCAGAAAGGTTTTGTATTACCAATATCTTATCATTACCATAATCTCTGGAATAAATTAAGAGTGATTTATTATCATTTTCAATCCAGTTGATACTTCCTCTACCAAAGGCTTTATGTTGAGATCTGGTTTTCAGCATAAAACTCAACTTACCATATACTTGAGAACTAAAAGAATTTGGGTCTACTAACTGAACTTGCAACTCAGCCCAATCAATTCTTCCCCTAACAAGAAAACGGGTATCATCTTTACCTGTTAGCATAATCTGCTCTTTGTAGTAAACCTCATCATTTTGTTTTCCAAATTCATCGCCATAATAAACAACCGGAGTCCCAGGCAAACTAAGCATTACAGAATAAATCAGAGCGATTTTATCGATATCATTGTCCATTAACTCAGCCAAACGCGAAGAAATACCTTGTCCTAAACGAAAGTCCCACTCAGGCTTTTTACAATATGTTTGATGAATATATTTTCTATCTTCCTCAGTAACATAAACAAGCTCAAGACTCAACTCATCATGGCAACGCAAGAAAGTAAACCATTGGCTTGCATCGGGAATTTCAGGAGTTATTTCTTTGCTTAATGTAGTAGTAATTGGCAGCTTACTTTTTTTTCCAAGGGCTTTGTAAATTTGCGGCATAAGAGGGAAATGATAACCCGCATGACATTCATCTCCATTTCCAAAATATTTTACTACATCTTTTGGTTTTTGACATGCTTCTGCAAGTAATAAAGTATTAGGTCTTATAAAATCTAATACCGCTCTAAAAAACTTCACGACAGTGTGTGTCATTGGTAAATTCTCACAATCTGTCCCCTCCTCTTTCCACAGATAAGGAATTGCATCAGCACGAAATCCGTCAACTCCCTTGCTTAACCAATACATAAAATTCCTTGTCATCTCAACTAATACTTTAGGATTTCGATAATTTAAGTCAGGTTGAAAATCAAAAAATCTATGAAAAAAATATTCTTCACCATCTTTTTTCCAATTGCTCTCTTCGATACCATAAAAAATCAATCTAGCATCGGAATATTTTTTATCATCCTTATTCCATATATAATAATTGCGATAGGGATTATCCTTAGATTTCCTAGACTCTTGAAACCAAGGATGCTCATCGGATGTATGATTAATAGCTATATCAAAAATCACTTTTATACCTTTATCATGAGCTTTTTGCAGAAAAGCATCAAAAACCTCGTCTTGAGGTTTAAAATCTAATAAATCTGGTCTGATTTTTTTATAATCCTTAATATCGAAACCAGCATCTCTACCCGGACTATCCAAAATTGGCAATAACCAAAGACAACTTACTCCCAATTCTTGTAGGTAGTCTAATTTAGATTCCAAACCCTGAAAGTTTTTATTAAACAAATCTACATAAATGGAGTAAACTGTAACATCTTTATACCATTCTGAAGATAGAACAGGAACTTTATTATTCTCTTTAAACTCAACAACTTCATCAATAAAACCATCAAGCTCTTCAAGATTATTTCCATTATAAATCTCTTTCCATAAACTAATTATATTCTTGATATTCATAAATTTTGTAATAAAAGATTAATGGTGCGAATTTCGTATAAAAAATTGAATAAAAACTTTACAATTAGAATTTTCATATAAAAATATAAAATACAAAAAAAGCCAAAGAGAATATCTCCGGCTTTGTACAAGTTGCAACTTTTCAATTCTCATAATTTATACCAGGCACAAAATATACTATTTACTAAATACAATTTTCTATCACGACCTGATATATTAATTCAATTGATACTCTTCAATAATTTCTAAAGTATCAGGATTCATTACTTTAATAAATATCTTTTCACCTTGCACATGAAAAATAACTAAGGCAAACTGTGCTGAAAACTTATTTAAATCTTCCGACCAAGGCATTTTCTCTTCAGCATAGTAAGGAGCACCTGCTGCACCATCAACAATTTGCACAAATGGCCGCGATAATTTTAATCTTTTTCCTTTCCAATCCTTACTATAAATTTCTGAATTTTCATTTATTGTAAGACGCGTATAATTATGCTCATCACCGGTAAGCAAAACCCTAAATTTCTTTGATTTATTTACTAATAAATCCAAAAACTCATCACGGCGTTCAATTATTCCTTTTTCAACAGCTTTTCCTCCTATATAAGGGCGGACATCATTATTTCCATTATACCACATATCATTCTTAGCGTGGCCACCATTAGGAAACGCCGGTGTATGTATAGAAACGAAAATATGCTCAATATTTTTATCAGCTTCAAACTTAGAAATTTGCTTTTTAAGCCATTCCATTTGCTGATCCATAATATAGCCATGTACATTCCCTCCTATTTGAGGAATAAGCTTTACAGATGGAGTGTACCAATAATTTGAGTTCATAACTATCATGGCAAGATTTCCATATTTATATGAATAAACTGTGTTTTTATACTCAGGGAAATTCATATTCTTTTTGTCTAAATCGTATGAAGCACCATCTTCGCTAATAAGATCATCATTTTCATTTTCAAAAAACTCACTAAAAACAGATTCAGCCGACTGCTCGTCGAAAGGAAAATTATCAACAGAGTAATACTTCTCCCTATCACCATATACTTTTAAAAAAGCCTCATGATTTCCCATACCAACATTAAGCGGAGTGCTATGAAAATATGGCGACATTGTTTTTAACCAATTCATGTACTCAAATCTCATCTGCTCAATATCAGACTTATATCCATTAATCATATCGCCGGTAAATTGAAAGAAATCTACATTTTCATATGTTAACAATGCTGCCATTTTACGCATAATATATGCATTATGACCATTGGCCTGACTTTCTCCAAATTGAGTTCCTCCGCGACTATCACTAGCAAAAGCAAATGTAAAATCTGAATTTACACCAGCTTTAGGAGCAGTTTTAATATGGCTAATAAGTTTATCAATGCCCAAATCAATTCTATATTCATAATCTCTATTTGCCTCTAAACCAGCAATATGAAAAATATGCTTTTTTGTATTCTCTGAAATATACTCCTTATTATTTATTACAAGCTTAGTCTTTACAGCAGTATTCGTCCAAAAAGTCATTGTTAAACTATTTTCACCCAATGATGATACAAAAGGACCGGCAGTAATACCAGGTTCAACAACAAAACCATTATCATTAACACTAAAAACAATTCGTTTATTTGTAATAATATTGTTCTTTTCATCAAGAATCCTATATCGTAATACACCATATTTATTTTCTTCCCAATTATTTAAATCGTATTTGCCAGCCAAAGTATGCTTTATTTTAAGCAAAGCTTCTCCTTTGACAATCTCAATTGGTTTTTTAAAGAAAACAGCGTGAAGATGCTCCATTTTCTCATAAGGATATAAACCATATATAACAGTTCCTTCAAAATTCTTCTTAAATTTCAATAGTATTCCATCCGGATTTCCATATTCTATTTCTTCGAAATCTGTAAACCTCCATTTTGCTTTTTCATGATTTTCATAGTTTTTATTTCCTTCTTTATCAATAAAATAATTCCCCTTTTCAGAGGAAAAAACATTATGATAAACACTAGGAATTTTATCAAAACTCTTATTTAAAGCAACAAAAGAAATCATTGCTGAGGCAATAAATATTGCTATAACTTTTAATCCATTATTTCTATTCATGATATTGATTTAAAAATTAAGGTACAAAAGTATAAATATTATTAACCTAAACTCGACATAAACTTACTGTAAGTGAAATCTTATATCGAACTGAAGTTATTAGTTTTACTTAAACATCAGGATTATTTGTGAATAATCCGGGTTAAAACTTAAATAGTAAATAGCACAAAAAAAATAGCGGCACATAAGCGCCACTATTCTGATCTTTATCATTTTCAGTAATTATAAACCGAAAGCCTCTTTTACTTTATCAACATAATCTAATTTCTCCCAAGTAAAAAGTTCCACCTCTACAACTTTATTTTCAAAATATTCAGAATGAAATTCTTTTGTAACGGTACGAGGGGTTCTACCCATATGTCCATAAGATGCAGATTCAGCATAAATAGGATTACGTAATTTTAATCTATCTTCAATAGCTGCAGGTCTTAAATCAAACACAGTATCAATCTTATTAGCAATTTCAACATCGCTCATATCAACTTTAGCTGTACCAAAAGTTTCAACAAAGACTCCCATTGGACGTGCCACTCCAATAGCGTAAGAAACTTGTACAAGAATTTCATCAGCAACACCGGCAGCAACAAGGTTTTTAGCAATATGTCGAGAAGCATAGGCAGCTGAACGGTCAACTTTAGAAGGGTCTTTCCCTGAGAAAGCACCACCACCGTGAGCTCCTTTTCCTCCGTAAGTATCTACAATAATTTTACGACCTGTAAGTCCTGTATCGCCATGAGGTCCACCAATCACAAACTTACCTGTCGGATTTACATGATAAATAATATTATCAGTAAACATTAACTGTATTTCCGGAGATAATTGTGCCTTTACTCTTGGTACTAGTATATTTATAACATCATCCTTAATTTTGGCAAGCATAGGCTCATCATCGTCAAAATCATCATGTTGTGTAGAAACCACAATAGTATTGATAGATTTAGGTCTTCCGTCATCACCATATTCAATAGTTACCTGAGATTTTGAATCAGGACGAAGATATGTCATTTCTTTACCTTCGCGTCTAATTTTGGCAAGCTCATAAACAAGTAAATGAGAAAGCTCTAAAGACAAAGGCATAAAGTTTTCAGTTTCGTTACATGCATAACCAAACATCATCCCTTGATCTCCCGCACCTTGATCATACTTATCTTCTCTTTCAACACCTTGGCGAATGTCTCCTGACTGTTCATGTATAGCCGAAAGCACTCCGCATGAATTACCATCAAACATATATTCGCTCTTAGTATATCCAATTTTATTGATAACTTCACGTGTTACAGTTTGAACGTCAACATAGGTATTGGAATGAACCTCTCCTGCTAAAACTACTTGACCTGTTGTCACTAATGTTTCTACAGCAACTTTTGAATTAGAGTCAAAAGCTAAAAAATTATCCAGAATAGCATCTGAAATTTGATCCGAAACTTTATCTGGGTGTCCTTCTGACACAGACTCAGATGTAAATAAATATCCCATAGTTATTGATTTATTAAATTAAAGTCTAATGGAATTACGAGACTTTAATACGTTAATATTTAGTATCATTTTATACAAAAAAACAAAAAAACGAAAAGCGTTAATTCGAAATTTGTACATTTTATAAAGTAAGAAAAACGGGATTGCTTTTAATTAAGGATTATTGTTTTAGCATTTTTTCCTGTGGTTGCAAGCAATCAAATTTATCCACTTCAGACCACAAAAGTAAATAAAACACTCTTTGATAAAATTTTTTTATGTAATTTTTATACTATTTAGAACAACTGACATGCTGTCATAATTTCTTATAATTGAGATTCAAGACTTTACATAAAATCAAATTTATTTATATGACAAATATAATTTTTTCAGCATTGGCATAATTTTTATAAATATTCGATGTTAATTCAAATTATTTATTTTTATGGAGATTATTAATATTGAATCGAAGCAAGATTTTGAAAACAGAATAGCAAATCAAGAAAAAGCTTGGTGTCTGATTTATAAAAAAGGCAGTAAACAAAGCGATTGTGCTGTTAATAATTTAAATAAAGCGATAAAGAAAAAAGACAAACTAATAGTATTAGGTGTTAATGTTGCAGAAGTAAAAGATATTCATAAGGGATACGGAATAAATACAGCTCCTAGTTTGTTGGAATTTGAAAATTCACAATTTAAGAATTTGGTAAAAGGATGTCAAAACGAAGATTTTTATAAAAACCTAATAGAAGAAAGTCTTTACAGAGCAGAAATGAGTAAGAATGACAAACCTCAGAAGAGAGTAACCGTTTATTCTACTCCGACATGCTCGTGGTGCAATACATTAAAAAGTCATCTCCGTATTCATAAAATTAAATATACCGATATTGATGTATCAAAAGACCAGGCAGCGGCACAGGCAATGGTACAAAGAAGCGGACAGCAGGGAGTACCACAAACCGATATCAATGGCGAAATGATAATAGGATTTGATAAGAAAAGAATAAATGAGCTTTTAGAAATTAAAGGCTAAAGTTCAAAAACAATAATACAATAAATAACAAATAAACATATAGTCATGAACGAATTGCAACCAGTAAATCAGAATGTACTTTTAGACATAACAGAAGAAGAAAAAGTACAAACAACAGCTAGTGGAATTATCATTCCTGAATCAGCAAAAACAAAAAAGAACATAGCAAAAGTAATTGCTATGAGTTCAATTGAAAATTCAGAGGTTGCTGTAGGCGATACAGTTCTCTATAAAGAATTTTCGGGAACGGAGACAGAATTTGAAGGAAAGAAATACCTTCTACTTCCATATGCTGATATTTTAGCAAAAGTTGTAGAAACAGACGAGATATAATCATATTGTCTGCAAAAAAGGATAAATGCTGTGTAAATTGCTAAAAACATAAAGCATTTGCACAGCATTTTCATAATAAACTTATGGTATAGCAAACAGCTAAAATAACAATTTCAAAGGGCAATTATCCTATCGAATTATATTTCAATAATATAAGTAAAGAAATTCAAACGAAAAATCTTTATGTTTTTTTTTAAAAAAATGTTGGTAGATAGCAAAATAGTTTCTATTTTTGCAGCCCTAAAATTATAAGTAGATTTACGATGGCTAAGAAAAGTAAAGAAGCAAGAGTTCAAGTGATACTTGAATGTACAGAACATAAGGAAAGTGGTATGCCAGGCACATCACGTTATATCACTACAAAGAACAGAAAAAATACTCCGGATCGTCTGGAATTAAAGAAGTATAACCCGATTTTAAAGCGTATGACTATTCATCGCGAAATCAAATAAATATTGAATTATGGCTAAGAAAGTAGTTGCGAGTTTACAAACAGCAGGTAAAAGTTATTCAAAAGTGATTCGCATGGTTAAATCAGAGAAAACCGGCGCATACGCTTTTAAAGAGGAAGTCGTTCCTAATGATAAAGTTAAAGGAATTTTAGCTAAGAAATAATCAAGGGACTTGTAAGAAATTATAAGCTTTTTTCGATATATCGGAAGAAGCTTTTTTTTTAGTATAAGTATATCAAAAACTACTATTTTAGCAAAAATTTTATAAGATGGGTATATTTGACATATTTTCGAAAGATAAAAAACAAAAACTTGATCAAGGTTTAGAGAAAACTAAAACAGGGATTTTTAGCAAGTTAACAAAAGCTATTGCCGGTAAAACAACTGTTGACGATGAAGTTCTTGATGATTTGGAAGAAATCCTGGTTACTTCTGATGTTGGAGTTAATACAACTTTAAAAATTATTGAAAATATAGAAGCACGTGTTGCTAAAGATAAATATCTTGGTACTTCTGAGCTAAATAGAATACTAAAAGAAGAAATAGTTAACCTGCTTGACAAGCATCATAACAACAACCTTATAGGTTTTGATTTTGAGAAAAGAGAAACGCCTTATGTAATTATGGTTGTCGGAGTTAATGGAGTAGGTAAAACGACAACTATCGGAAAACTCGCACATCAATTTAAACAAGCCGGCAAAAAGGTGGTACTTGGTGCTGCTGATACATTTAGAGCAGCAGCTGTAGATCAGCTTATTATCTGGTCAGAACGTGTAGGAGTACCTTGCATAAATCAAGGTATGAATGCCGACCCTGCTTCTGTGGCTTTTGACACATTGAAATCTGCTGTCAGTCAAGATGCTGATGTAGTGTTAATTGACACTGCAGGAAGACTACATAATAAAGTAAACTTGATGAATGAGTTATCAAAAATAAAAAGGGTAATGCAGAAAATTATTCCTGACGCTCCTCATGAAATATTACTTGTTCTTGATGCTTCTACCGGACAAAATGCTGTGGAACAAGCTCGCCAATTCACTGCTGCAACAGAAGTAAATGCTTTGGCTTTGACCAAATTAGATGGAACCGCTAAAGGTGGAGTGGTTATAGGTATTTCTAATGAATTTGAAATTCCCGTGAAATACATAGGTATAGGTGAAGGCATAGAAGACCTGCAATTATTTAATAGAGTTGAGTTTGTAAATTCTATCTTTGAATAAATTATAGACTTCTTTTCATCCCTCTTTTTAATATTGATAAATAATTATTCTTTACCAATTATCGGAGTATAATAAAGACAAATCATTCACCAAAATACATTCCGTAAATCACTAATTATAAAGATATTAGTATAATACCTATAGTAAACTAATGACGCTAGTAAAAATTTAATGATTCAGGAATTATACAGAATTAATTATAAAACAAGTACCGATAAAAAATTTGGCACCGGTTATGATAAAAGTTATTATTAAATATCACACATCTGCTGACATACGCAGGCAAAGGAATAAAAATTTTTTCATACTACTCATACTACCGATAAAACTATAAACATATGAAACTAACATGACAATTTTTAATCGTAAATTGACCCACGAGGTCATGATTAAAATATTGTCTTAAGAGTTCCATATCACCAAAACAAACATTTTAAACATATGAAAACAAATATAGAAAAGCGCAAAATAAATGTAATCACCATGGGATGCTCAAAGAATCTTGTTGATTCTGAGAAACTAATGGGACAGCTAAAGTATAATAATCTGGAAGTTTCGCATGAATCTGACACTCAAGCTGATTATGTAGTAATAAACACATGTGGTTTTATCAAAGATGCAAAGGAAGAATCTATAGAAGCCATATTAAATCTACTAGATGCAAAAAAAGCAGGCTTAGTAAAGAAAGTTTACGTTATGGGTTGTTTATCTGAACGTTATCTTAATGATTTAAAATCTGAATTTACTGATGCTGACGGAATTTACGGAGCACATAATCTTGAGGAAATAGTTAATGATATTGGAGCAGACTATAAAAAGGATCTAATTGGGGAACGCGTAATTAGCACTCCTAGTCACTATGCTTATCTTAAAATTTCGGAAGGCTGCGACAGGACTTGTGCCTTTTGTGCAATACCCTTAATCCGTGGTAAACACATCTCTCTTTCAATGGAAGATATTATTACTGAAGCCGAAAAACTAAGTGCCAATGGAGTAAAAGAAATCATGCTTATAGCTCAGGATTTAACATATTACGGCCTTGATCTTTATGGCAAAAAAATGCTTGGCAAATTATTAGAAAAACTAAGTGAAGTAAAAGGAATTGAGTGGATAAGATTGCATTACACCTACCCTACTCAATTCCCTGATGATGTACTGCAGTTAATGAAAGATAAGAGTAATATTTGTCATTATATGGATATTCCTCTTCAACATATCAACGACCGTATTCTAACATCAATGAAACGTGGTCACACCGGAGCTACTACCAGAAATCTTCTTAAGAAATTTAGAGAATTTGTTGCTGATATTAATATTAGAACGACTTTGATAGTTGGTTATCCCGGAGAAACAGAGGAGGAATTCCAAGAGTTACTTGATTTTGTAGCTGAAAGCAAATTTGATAGACTTGGAGCTTTTACATATTCTCCGGAAGAAAATACTTCTGCCTTTAAATTGGAAGATAATGTAAGTGAAGAGGTAAAAGTTGACCGACTCAACAGACTTATGGACCTTCAAACACAAATTTCGTTAGAGAAAAACGAGTCGAGAATTGGAAATATTTATAAAGTAATTATCGACAGAAAAGAAGGTAATCAATATTTTGGACGGACAGAATATGACTCACCGGAAGTTGATAATGAAGTAATTATCACTCCTGAAAGAGAATTGAAAATTGGCGAGTTTTATCAAGTCAAAATAGTTGGAGCAGATTCATTTGATTTAATAGGAGAATTAAGTTAGAAAATTCGTTTCTAAAATCATTATTATACAAATGCTCTATTTAGTGCTACCAGTTCTATATTCTCTTGCGCCAAAAATAGAACTCCCTATTCTAACAAGAGTACTGCCTTCTGTCACAGCAATTTGATAATCTCCTGACATTCCCATTGATATTTCTCTAAAGAAAATATCATTGAGAAAGAAATCATATTGTAAGTTCTGAAATATCGTTCTCAAATATTTAAATTCTTCCCTCACAAGGTCTGTATCAAAAGTGTTACTTGCCATACCCATTACACCGGTAATTCTAATATTTTTTAGTGTCTTGAATTCCTCTGAACTTAAAATATCATAAGCTTCTTTTGCCGATAGTCCATATTTGGTTTCTTCACTTGCGATATGAAATTGAAGCAAACAAGAGATAATTCTATCATTTTTCAGAGCTTGCTTATTAATCTCTTTCAATAGTTTTAAACTATCAACGGAGTGAATCAATTTCACAAAAGGGGCAATATATTTCACCTTATTTGTTTGCAAATGACCAATAAAATGCCAATGAATATTGTCAGGTAACGCCTCATGTTTCTCTTTCATTTCCATGGCTTTATTCTCACCAAATATCCGCTGTCCTGCATCATAGGCTTCTTGAATTAAACTAATTGGCTTAGTTTTAGATACAGCTACTAATCTAACTTGCTCTGGTAGTTGCCCCTTAATACTTGCAATTTTTTCTCCTACTGTATACATATTATCCTTTGATATTAATTAATGCAAAGGTAATAAGAAAGACGATTCCGGCAAACAATAAACTATATTGACAAATTAAATATTTGGATTTTTTAACCCGAATTACTCATACAAAAGCAAAGCGAATTGTATGAATAAACAATGAATAGCAGAGTACAATACGGAAAAACCAAGATTTAGAAAAACTCAAATTCGGGTATTTAAAAAACATCTAAATATATTAACTGAGGTTATTAGTTTTACTTTATCGTCAGGATTATTTATTTGTGAATAATTCGGGGGGGTAATTTCACAAACTGAAAAACATCAAAGGAAAACGCCATCTAGTTTTTGTATAGTATAAATAATTACCTCAAAACAAAAATCTTGATGATGAATATACTATATTTGCAGGAGTAAATATTTATCATGGATAAAATGGCTATTAAATACAGCAATACATATTACACTATATTTATTGATAATAGTTTAGAGTCTCTTACTGAGTTTCTAATTGAAAATAAAGAGAAATTTAGTCGCTATTATATTCTTGTAGATGAAAATACGCATTCTTTAGCTATAGCTCCACTTCTCCAAAAAGTTCCAATATTACAAATGGCTGAGATACTGGAAGTTGATGCTGGCGAAAAATATAAGAATCTGCATA
>JAMOQI010000005.1 GCA_027064095.1 Bacteroidales bacterium
CTTCGTTCTCCTGATTCTGTTCAGTCTCATTTTTATTTGCAGCATTTGAAATATTCTCATTTACAGCTACAACCTCTGAACTTTGCTCTGCTTCGTTCTCCTGATTCTGTTCAGCCTCATTCTTATTTACAGCATTTGAAATATTCTCATTTACAGCTAAAGATTCTCTTTTTTGGTCGACAAATTGATTAGATATAGCTTTAACACTATCAATATTTTGATTTATAGATACTACTTGCTCGTCACTAGAAATAATGTCTTTATCATTATTATTATAAGCTAAATATTCATTGTAAACATCATCAACTTTGGATAAAGCAATAGCAGTAGCATCGGCATCATCTCTCAAACTTTTATATTCTTTCTCCAATGCTTTCTGTTTAGCAATTTTCTTTGCTACTTCAACTTTCATTGCATTAATTATCTCAATATACTCCTGACGTTCAGACTCATCTGTAATTGTTGACAAAGCATCCTGATATTCTTTCAGTTCGGCTTTATCATCATTAAGAGCATTAAGAGCATCTTGACTTTCTTTATATTTAGCTGATGCTGCATCACGCTTTGCTTTTACCACAGCCATTTCTTGAGATACTATTTCTTGAGCTACATCTTTTTGCTTATCAACATTAGATTTTATTTTTAAGATTCTGGAATAAGTAATCTCCACAGAATCTTTTTGTTTTAAGCCCGCATACCTTTGCAAATAGCCAGATTCTACTAATATATTGTTAGCCGAATTTTCAGCTTCACTTATTTGTTCTTTCAAAGCATTAGCTATTTTTCTTGAAACAACAGCGGCTTTTTCATATTTTCTGGCATCGGCAATTGATTTTTCATCACCTTTATTTCTTAATTCCTTTGCTAGCTTATCATTTTCCGCAGCTATTTTACCGATATTATTCTTCTGATTTTTTAATTTTACAACTTTATAAGCTATCTTCTTATAAGTATTATAGCTCTCACTAACAATTTTATCCAAATTCTTACTATCATCAAGATCAATTTTCTTAATTGGATTATTATTAGCTATAATGTTTTTATCTTGATTATCAACTTCTTCAACTATATTATCAGTATCATTTTGCTTATTGATTTCCTTTTTATAATCATCAACATTAATATTAGTCTTCAAATCAGCAATATCTTTCAATAGCCTTACTAAATCTTTATCATCACCACCTTCCCTAAAAGCTTTGGCCAAATCCTGTTCTTCAGCTTTTTTGTCCAAACCAATATGGTAGACATAAATTTTCCCTGATAAACTCTGTCTATCAGATGAAAAATATGCTAGATTTTTTGAAGTATCCGGCACATAAAAAATATCATCAAAAGGTGTATTTATTGGAAAATTAAGATTTTCTACTTTCGACCAATTAAAGGAACTTAAGCTAAATTCAGATTTAAAAACATCATAACCTCCCATACTATTATGACCTTTAGAACTAAAATACAAAGTCCTACCATTAGGAGTTATAAAAGGATAAGCGTCATCATAAATAGTATTAACTTGATCGCCAAGATTTTCCGGCTTTTCCCAACCACTATTTGCAGCTTGTTTTACTCTATATATATCTAATCCATTTACTCCTTTAGAGCCATAACTAGCAAAATACAACATATTTCCATCTGGAACAAAAACACCAAAAGCCGGAGAATTATGCTTTCTATCATACTTAGTTTTCAAAACATCAGGAACAGCAATTATTTTCGCTTGAGAACTATTAATATCATAACTTTTATAAAAAGTTGCATCCTTAACTAATTGTTTATCTACAACATATAGCAGTTTTATATGAGACAAAAGAGCAATTCCATTATTACACTCTTGTATTCTTCTTTCAATATCAAAACTTCTAACTTTCTTCTCTTTAGCTTTCTCTTTATATTGTATATATGTCCTTTTAGCCTCAGCAAACCTATAATTATTATGATATGCACGCCCTAAATAATAATATATCCTATTATCTTTTATATTATTTTTTAATGCAATATCAAAATAATAAATCGGTCTTGCTTTATCTTCAGTCTCGCTGAACATCATACAAACTCCTAACCTAAAGTTATAATCAGGATTTTTAGTATCATTGCTTCTAAGAGTTTGATAAAAAGGGTAAGCCTTTTGAAACTCGCCTGCTTCAAATAGTTTATTAGCCTGCTTTGCATATTCTTGAGGATTCTTAAAATCTGATTGTGACTGCACAAAGCCAGAAATAAATAAAAATAATATTATATATAGTGATTTATATCTCAACACTAAACAATTAGTTTTTAAATATACTTTGTTAATTTAAATCTACAAAACTAACAAAGAAGTATGCTTTATACTGCTATTGCTTTATTTTGTTACAAAAAACAAGTATAGAGCCCGGTATATCTAAATAATCTAAAAGTAATATATTCTAAATTATTATACACTTATCCTAGAATTTTTATACATAGGCACATAAAATAAAGATTATATTAATTTAATTATCAGAAAGTTTACTTAATTTAAATAAAAAAGGTATTACATAAAATCATGCAATACCTTTAATCTTTAAACAATAGTTTAAATTAAGGTTCCGTGGTCGAAAATTGGTATAAATTACCTTCTGGTTCAAAGGTTGGCCAATACTCCATTTCGGTTTCCTCTATTTTAGTAAAATGTAATGTCATTGGAGGATAATTGTCCATTGTAACAATTAAAGAATCATTTACACTCCATTTCCAAACTCCGGAAGATGGAGGAATTGTGATTTGACAAGTTCCATCTGAGTTAAAATAATGCGCCCCTCTACCTTGATTACCAACATTATACCACCACTTATCATATAGTAATTCATGTTTATCCTTTGGTGCTGGCGGATCATCAGGAGTTTTATTACATGATGCAATTGCAAATGCTGCAAATACAAATAATGCAATAACTAATTTCAATTTTTTCATAATGTGTGTTTTAATTTTGTTTAAAAAATAAGCATTCAAATTTAAGTATTTTATTAATTACTACGACATAAATTAGCTTTTAATATTAGTATTAATAAAGTAAAATAATTCAAGTATAAGACAATATTTAGCATTGATATGTTGCTTAAACTAAAATAAGTTAATAATTCCAAATCAACGGTTTTATATTCTACAAGTTTCACGTATTGTGGTAATTGTAATGTATTGTGGTAATTGTAATATTGAAAAAAACAACAAATCTCTTTATCTATGTTACAGATATATTAGTTCATTAATTTATAATTACATCAATTATGAGAAGTACATTTTCAATTATTACGATAGAAGAAGATATTAACATTCTTAATCATCATATTTTTAGTAACACATTAGTATTTGAAATCATCCATACATTTTTCAGGATATTATTTTGGAAGCGGTTTTATTCAATCTGATTCAAAATCCGGTTTTATTCATATTATAGCTTTATAGAATAAATAATACAGGCCAACTGAAGATAACATTAATAGACTAAAAGAATATTGTATAAAGTCTTTCTAACACTTATATTTTAGACAATATACTTAGTTTTTCTAAATTTACTTATTTAATAAATTGAAAGCCTGCAAAAATATTATTTCTGTTTAAGAAGAACTTGCATTTCAATATCTCTATTTCTCAAATCGAAATCTTCAACTACAAATTTAGTATAGTACTTATCTTGGAAGTTTTTCCTTGAAAAGATTAATTTATACTCTCCGGGAGGTAGTATTATAGCATAACTTGCGGTTTTCTCTTTCACTATAAATTTACCAACTTCCTTATTGCTTTTACTATCTAAAGCTGTAATTTTAACATCCAATTTCTCGTATGGAATTTTATTTTTCGCAAGATATTCAACAGCCTTAATACTATCCCTTTCTTTTAGTAAGATTCTTTTATACTCTCTATTTACAGGAAAATTTAAAGTATCAATATGTTGATTCATTGCTTGGATTACATTAGTGAACTTTACAGAATCTTGATTAAAAATATAACCGTGAATATAAGAAAGCAATGGTTTTCTATCCTTAAAAATAATCCTGTAAATATCTAAATCGCCCAAACCTTCGTCTCTTAAGCAAGCTTTATAGGCATATCTCCCACTATTATTGAAAGTAATCATTTTGTCATTCATAGTAGTATTAACAGGATAACCTATATTCTTTGGAACACCAAAAGTTAAACTATCAAGATTTACACTACATTCAAAAATATCATATCCTCCCATACTATTATGACCTTTTGAAGCAAAATAAAAACGCCTCATATCAGGTGAAAAATATGGATATGACTCATCATATATTGTATTTAAATTAGAATCCAGTAACTGAGGAATCATCCAAAATCCGTCAGGACTAAGTTTCGAGAAATACAAATCTAGATTATGTTTATCTACATCTTTATTTATAGCAGAAAACACTATATATTTATTATTTGGACTAATCGTAATAAAATGCGCATTAGCAATATCAAAACCATCAATCTTAATTTCCTGAGGAAAACCATAATAACGTCCTCGCTTTTTGTAAATAAGATAATTTCTGGTATGCTTCTCTATATCCTCCTTAAACACAATTAAACTTGCAGCATTTGAAGACATTGTCTGGCCTATTTCAATATTCTTAGTATTTATAATTGAAGAAAATCTTTTATTGTTTTTCCACTTTCCAAATTTAAAATTAGAATAATAAATATCACCGGCATAATACCCATCTTCATGTCGATATCTACCAATATTAGTTGGAGTTTGTTTAGTATAAACCAAATATTTCTCTGTAGAGTTAATTAGAGGATTAAAATCAGGATATTCAGTATTTATTCTTGTACCTAAATTAACAAATTCTACATTGATAGGATTTTCAATTGCTTTTTTTGCATTCTCAATCATTTCAAGCATTCTCCTTGCAGTAATATCATGCTTATCTTCATTTATATTTAAAATATACCTATTAAAAGCATCTATTGCCTTATCAAACTGACAGGTAAGCATATATGCCTCTCCCAAATCATAATAATATTTTAGATCAGCATTATCTTTTGATAAAACTTCCAAAAAATAAGGAATAGCTTCAGACTTATTTTTATTTAAATGCAAAATGCAATAACCAACACCCCATCGATAGTAATCATTATTTGGTTTTTCTTTTAAAAGAGCTTTAAACTCATGCAAACCATCATAGTAATTTTCGTACTTCAAACAATATTTTGCAAATAGCGGATCCGGTTTATGACCTTTAGTAAGCATCTGCGAATATGACGCATTACTAATCAACATAAAGCTTAAAAGCAATAAATAAAATATATGTTTATACATCAATATTGTTACAAATCTTAATTATTTTCTAATTTAATAATGTGCGTAAAAATAATCTTTAGAAACTAATTTACTTAATAATCTTTTCAACAATTTTCTTTATTTATCAATATAGAAACAAAAAATACTACATTTGAATTTTTAATATAGGTATGCATTTATGAAAAACATAGAAAAATTATTTATTATACTTGTCATTGTTTCAACTATATACAGATATGTTCATGGAATAGGCTCTATACTATTCCTCATACTTTCTATAAATACTCTTGCTATATTATATTTTTGTTTAAGCTTTGCTCTATTCAATAATATCAAATTTAAAAACATATTTAAAAAATCAAGTTATGTTAATGTATCTAAACGAAGAATTATTTTCTCTATTTTTTCTGGAATATCATTAAGCATAGCATTAATAGGTGTATTATTTAAAATTCAAGATTATCCCGGTGCAGATTTACTTCTTGTTTTAGGCTTATTTGCATCAATTTCGATAACTATAATAGCATTATGGAAAAACAATAAAGTAAAAGGTAATTTTTATTTTAATATACTTAAAAGAACAGCTATTATCTCACTGATAATTATAACTTTAATGAAAATACCTCTAAAGAATTTATTAAATTGGCAGTACCCAAATGATCCCGAATATGTTGAAGCAGTGATAAAGGCATATAATAATTCTGATAATGATTCATTATGGCAGAATGTAAAGATTGAAAGGAAAAAAATGCAAGCAAAGGAGAATGAAGATTATTAATCTGCATGATAATCCAATAAGCCCTCCATTGGAGCTTTAATTATTTTGCCCACTTGGTAATCATTATTATTTAATGCTTTAATTAAAATATCTTTAAAATAATATGCTACTGAACCCACAAAACCAACTTTATAATAAGATTTATCGAAGCTTAAACTCCCTAACTGCAAATTTATAAACTTATCAATAGCATCTGATATTAAACTATTAATAAATTCATTATCAATATATTGACTTGCAAAAGGAGTAAATCCGGCCAAATATCTATTTGGAAATTTTCTTTTATAAACCTTATCCAAAACTTCAGAAAGTTTAATATTTGAATATTCTTCGAACTTAGACCTTATATCAGCCGGCATATCTTTTTGAAAATATGCTCGTACTAACTCTTTTCCAATATATGCTCCACTAGCTTGATCTCCAATAATATAACCTAACGAATTTATATTCTCTGTAAATATATTATTTTCATATACGGCAACATTGCTTCCTGTTCCTAAGATGCATGCTACCCCTTTAGAATCACCAAAGAGAGCTCTTCCTGCAGCCAATAAATCTGAATGAACTTCTATTTTGGCAAGAGGAAAAACAGTTTGTAAAGCACTTGAAACTAAATCACATTGGTCTTTAGCAGAACAACCTGAACCATAAAAATAAAGTCTTCTTACTGACTCTCGTTTACTAACATCTATCAATCTCAGTATTGTTTTTTCTATATCCTCCTTATTTATGAAATATGGATTTATACCTATTGAAAACAATTCTTCTATGTCACCATTAGAGTTCAAAATATTCCATTGTGTTTTTGTAGAACCGCTATCTGCAATTATTATCGACATTTTTAATTATACTAATTTGAAATCTTAATCTCTAAACCTTCTTTAGCTAATATCACTTCACCTTGGAATACATCATTAGCTTCATTCTTAAAATCAGTGACATCTTTATATCTACTGGAAAAATGACCTAAAAGCAACCTCTTTGCTTCTGCCAATTGAGCAATTCTAGCTGCCTGAGCAGCAGTTGAATGCTTTCTCAAAATGGCCTTATCTTCATCATTTTGAAGATAAGTCGATTCATGATACAATAAGTCCACTGACTTTATATATTCAGAAATAGCCTCATTAAATCTTGTATCAGAACAATAAGCATAAGAATAATCTTCTATTTTTAAACTTGTTATATCTTTATTTTTATACACATTACCCTCACCATCAATATAGTCAGAACCATTTTTTATTTTAGGATACCATTGAACATCTATATCTTTATGTTTTTCAACAAAACTCTTATTAATTTTTAGTTTTTCAGAATATCTTCTAAAAATATAACCGTAGGTCTCAACACTATGCTCTAATGGGAAAACTGAAATGCTAAATAATTCATTTGAAATCACTTCCTTCTTAGCTCGTATATTACTAAGTTCAATAAATTCTAAAGAAAAGTCTAAGCTCATATTAGAAAGACTAAAAAGAGGCTCAATTGCTTTTTGCAATCCTGGAGGCGAAAATATTACTAAATGTGATTTTCTACCCATCATATTCATTGTGGAAATCAATCCGGGAAGTCCAAGAAAATGATCGCCATGAAGATGACTGATAAAAATATAATCTATTTTAAAAAAATCCTTTTTAAATCTTTTTAGCTGAAATTGAGTAGCCTCACCGCAATCAAATAATATTGAAATAGTATCTGTTTCAAGTAAATGACTACTTAGGTGACGTTTGTGAGCAGGAACAGCAGCACTAGTTCCTAATACTGTGAGGTTTACATCCATTATTCTAAAATCATTCTTTTGCGGATGGCTGTATTATTATAAATAATTTCATAAATATAAACACCTTCTTTCATACCTTCTTTTTCTACCAAAAAACTATTTTTACCAGTATAAGATTCAACAGTTTTAGATAAAACTTTTTTACCAAGAATATCATATATATTCAACTCTATAATACCACTTTTAGGAATAAAATAGTCGATAACTGACACATTAGTGAATGGATTAGGTTGATTTTGAAAAACTTGAAATGACTGAGATTTATTCAGGTCTATTCCTGCAAAAGAAGCATCAAGAACTTGAAAATTATAATGTAAAGTATAAGGCATAGCAGTACCTAAAGCACTAACACTAATTTCGATAACCACATCATAATTACCTGCTTCGCCTATGGTTGGCGTACCCTGTATAATCACACATCCAAAAGTATCGCCAGGCCAGTAGTTATTAGCAGAGTTTGTAACCCAACTAATACTAGCAGGAGCTCCTGTTACACTAACTATTCCTGCACTATCGATGGGGATAACAGCCCCGTTGAAATTTGTATCAGCAGGAATTCTAATTTGTATTACTTGACTATAAGCTTGTGTTTCTGCTGCAATTGACAAGCCTGCAGTAGTATCTGGATTTGTTAATGATGGGCCTGGAAATGGCACAGGAGTACATTGTGAAAATACATTAGCTGTTGAAAAAATAATTAATGCGACTGTTAAGAGTATTAATTTATTCATATTATTTATGTTTATTTTAATTTCTAATTAATAAAACCGGCCTATAGATTTTATATTTTATTAATAGTTTCCTCAGGGCATATAAAATCTTTTGTTATAATGCAAATTTAAACAAATATCGCATATGATTAGCTCTAAACTTAAATCGACATAATCACTCTTTTTATTTATCTTTGCTGGCAATTTATATTTAATCTAAATATTCAATAAATACACACCAATTACAATGAAATTATTATTTACAATTTCTTTTATATTAATATTCTTTTTTTCTTTTGGCCAGATAACTCAACAGAAAAAGATATTAAGTAATAAAGTTTACGAATCATGGAAAAATATTAGTAATCAATCAATTACAAATGATGGCAAATGGGTAACTTATGAAATAAACCCTCAAAAAGGTGATGGTTATCTTTACATTTATAATACAGAAAACAATCATCTTGATTCCATTGCCAGAGCAAAAAAGGCCAGCTTCTCTCCCACTTCAGATTTCATTGTTTTCTCAATTGTCCCTCAATACGATACTATTAGAAAAATGAAATTAAACAAGACTCCTAAAAGCAAATTACCTAAAGATAGTCTTGGAATAATAATTCTTGATAAAGATTCTCTAATAAAGATTGCCAATGTTAGCAATTACAAAATCACCAACAAAGGAAAATCATGGATAGTATATATTGATGAATCTAAAGAGTCAAAAAAGAATGTAAAAAACACAAAAAGACATTGGTTGTTCTTCAAAAGTAAAGAAAAAACTAAGGCAAAAGAAATAAAACAAAAAGGTGATAATATAGTATTATTGCAACCTATTAGCGGCAAAAAGATTAAATTAAAAAAGGTCGATGATTTCACTTTTAATTATAATGGCACTGATTTTTACACACTTACGAATACAAAACTTGACAGTAGTAATATCTGCAATATTATTAAGATTAACCTCGAAAGTTTAAACACAGACACAATTCTTCATAAGACCGGTGTTGCATCTAAATTGGAAGTAAATAGAAAAGGTGATAATGTTGCCTTTCTTTTTGCTGAAGATACAGCTAAAGAGAATAAAGTTTATGATATGTATTTCTGGGATAAAGCTGATGGATTTGCCTTAAAAATTGCTGATACTACTTCAACGATAAAAGACTGGAGCCCAAGTGTTAATAGCAAATTAAGATTTTCCAAAGACGGGACTAAGCTATATTTTGGAATAGCACCAAAGCCCAAGCAAAAACAAAAAGACACCTTGTTAGAGTCAGAAAAATATCATGTTGATATATGGAATTATCAAGATAAAAGTCTTCAACCACAACAAAAATTAAGAGCAATAAAAGAGAAACGTAGAACATATATCGTACAATATGATATTATTAACAAAAAACTTACTCAATTAGAAGATACTATCATTCGCAATGTATATCTGCCACAAGAAGGCAGCTCCAATTTTGCTCTTGGTATCGATGATCAAAAATATGCCAAAGAGCAATCATGGGATGGATGGTATTCTGATTACTACGCCGTAAATGTACATGATGGTAGCCGTGAAATAGTTTTAGAACATCAACAAAGTTATGCACGTTTATCTCCTTATGGAAATTATATTCTCTATTTTAAGGATAGAGATAAAAACTGGTATGTATATGATATTAAGGCGCGTAAACACATTAATTTAACAAAAGATTTAAATATAAAGTTTTATAATGAGCTCCACGATACTCCCAACGAACCTAATCCATATGGAGTAGCTGGTTGGTATGATAATGATAAATATGTGCTTATAAAAGACAGATATGATTTATGGCGTTTAGATCCAAGTGAGAGAACTACTCCACTAAATATTACATCTAATTATGGCAGGGATAATAAAATAAGATTCTCTCCTATTACATTCGATAGAGATGAGCATGAATATTTTAATGAAGAAAATCCACACTTATTAAAAGGTTTTAATGAAACAAATAAAGAGAGTGGTTATTATTCTGTAGATTTAAGTACAAAAGAAAATCCCTTAACATTAATAAAATCTGATCATTATTATTACTACCCTACCAAATCTAAGAATAGTAATAAAGTTATTTTTAGACGCTCTTCATTTAAAGAATATCCAGATTTGTATTTAACAAATACAAAATTTGAAAATATTATTAAAATCTCTAACACCAATCCTCAACAAAAAGAATATCTATGGGGCAGTGTGGAATTAATAAATTTTAAATCACTTGACAACAAGGACTTACAAGGGCTTATTTACAAGCCTGAGAATTTTGATTCTACGAAGAAATATCCCGTAATAGTATATTTCTACGAACGATATTCAGATGAAATACATCGTCATTATATACCAAAACCAAGTCATTCAATTATAAACTTTAGTGAATATACTAGTAATGGTTATATTGTATTTATACCTGATATTACTTATAAGATTGGTCACCCTGCCAAATCAGCCTATAATGCAATTGTAGGAGGAACTGAATTTATAAAGAAATATAAATGGGTAGATGCTAAGCATATAGGCATTCAAGGACAAAGTTGGGGAGGATATCAAGTAGCAATGTTGGTAACCATGACAGATATTTATGCATGTGCAGAAGCAGGAGCACCAGTTAGCAATATGATAAGTGCCTATGGAGGAATACGTTGGGGCTCAGGAATAAGCAGAGCTTTTCAGTATGAGAAGACACAAAGTAGAATTGGTGCTACTCCATGGGATAGCCTAAATTTATACATTGAGAACTCTCCTATTTTCTTTGCTCCAAAGGTAAATACGCCACTTTTAATTATGCATAATGATAAAGATGGTGCTGTACCTTGGTATCAAGGAATTGAGTATTTTAATGCTTTACGCCGATTAAATAAAAAAGTGTGGATGTTATCATACAATAATGACGACCACAATCTAATGAAATGGCCTAACAGAGTTGATCTAAGCATTAGAATGATGCAATTTTTCGATCATTATTTAAAAGACAAACCTATGCCGGAATGGATGTCAAAAGGTTTGCCTGCCAAAGATAAAGGAATAAAGAACGCATATTAAATAATAGAAAAAATATTATAAATTATGAAAAAGGATAATTTAGAAAAAGTAAAATCTACACAGGTGCTAGAAATGATAAGATTAGCATATGAGTTTTGCACTTTTACCGAAGATATTGCAAAACAAGAAGTAAAAGTTGTATTATCATTTTACCAAAAATTACTACCACTAATGTACATCAAAGGAGCCTTACTCCCAGATTTGGAAGAAGTAGATGAAAGCTTTAACGAAAGATATGTAACTGAAGAGCATTGGGAAAAAGTTTTTATGGAAGCAAGAGAGAAATTTGACAAGGATGAGTACTTTTGGGTGGTAGATAAAAATAACGATACTTTAAAAGCCAGTATTGCCGAACATCTTGCAGATATATATCAAGATATGAAAGACTTTGTTATATTATTCCAAAATAATAAATTAGTAGCAAAAGAAAACTCTGTTTTTGAATTAAAAAAGCTATTTGCTATTCACTGGGGAGTTAGAATTAGTGCTCTTATGCCTGTTTTTCATAATCTGATGTATGCTTTAGAGATACAGGAAAATGAAGAAATGGAGTTTTAACATTTTTTAGCTTTACTATTTATAGCTTTGTAAGATATTTGTTGTCTTACGACAATTAGTTCATAAATTAACACAAAACAAATAAATTTTAGCATGAAATATTTTATTAGTTTACTTCTATTATTATCAATAAACAGTTTTGTTTGCGCAAAAAAAGCTTACAAAATAGATGTTAAACTCAGCAATTCACAAGATACTAGCTTACTATTAGTAAGTTATTATGGGAATACAAATCAAATAGTTGACACAGCCTTTCTAGAGAATGGTGTTTATACTTTCTCAGGTGACGAGCCCCTCAAAGGAGGTATTTACTTAGTTGTATTTCAGAATAAGCAATATTTTGAAATGGTTGTAGATAAAGAACAACATTTCTCCATGCAAACAGATCCAACAGACCCTGTTAATAAGATGAAAATAAAAAACTCTCAAGATAATATAGACTTTTATTCTTATTTAAAACAAGTTGGAGAATTTGGCAAAAAAGACCAAGAACTTAATAAAGAATACAAAGCTGCTAAGGATGATAAAGAAAAACAAGAAAAGATAAAAAAGGAAATTACTGAAATAAATGAAAAAGTAAAGACTATAAAACTTGATTTCATTAATAATCATAAAGGTAGTTTATTTGCCAAAATATTACTCGCTTCTGAAGAACCGGAAGTGCCAAAAGTATTACCTAAGAAAGATGATGGCAGTCCTGATTCCAGCTATATATATCGTTACTATAAAGAGCATTATTTCGACGGTTTTGATTTTGCCGATGAAAGGTTGTTAAGAACACCTATTTATGCAAATAAAATAAAAAGATATTTTAAAAATATTCTTATTCAACGACCTGATACTCTCATAAAAGAGGCAAATATAATTATTGAAAAAGCTAAGCCCAATAAAGAAACTTATAAATATTGTATCTGGTACTTTACTTATGAATCAGAAACAAGCCAAATAATGGGAATGGACGAAGTTTTTGTGGCCTTAGGTAAGAAGTATTATTTAACTGGTGAAGCTTATTGGGTGAATGATGCTACTCTAAAGAGAATGACCAAAAGAATAAATACTTTAGATAGACTTTTGATTGGCAAAACAGCTCCAAATATGATAATGCAAGATACACTTATGAATCTTCGTAGCCTTTATGATGTGAAGGCAAATTATACTATAGCTTTATTTTGGGACCCTGATTGTGGTCACTGTAAGCACGAAATTCATGAAGCCCAACCATGGACAAAAGAAAATGCTGAGAAATATGGAGTTAAAGTTTTTGCTGTTTGTTCTGATACTAATGTGGCTAAATGGACAAAGAAAATTCACGAATATAAAATCCAAGACTGGATTAATGTTGATGGTCCACGTAGTTTAACAGAGAATTATCACGATTTATATGATATCATCTCCACTCCTACAATTTATTTATTCGATAAAAATAAAAAAATTATCGCAAAAAGATTGAATTGGAAACAAACAACTGATTTTATTAAAAGAGATTACGAAGCTAAGTTAAAAGAAGAATAAACATTAATTTCTAATATTTTTTTAACAAATAGAATATCAATAATATATACAAACACCAGTAAATATAATGCTGGTGTTTTATTATACTTAGACCATACAATAATTATAGTATCAATAAGTTATATACAAGTAATAAATATTAAAATTACAAAACACAAATTATATTTAACAGTAATCAATTAAAATTAGTATGTTATTCAAGACTTCAACAATAACCACAATAATTATTTTACTATTTATTTCTAATAAAATAATGGCACAAATTGGCTTGGAAGAATGGAGAGATCATTTACCATATTCCAAAACTATTGCTGTTACAGAGGGAGATAAAGGCCGAATCTACTGCGCTACTCCAAATAGTGCATTTTATTATGACCAGAATGAAGATGCTATTGTAAGAATGAATAGAATAACCGGATTATCTGATGTAAGCATCTCTACTTTAGCATTTAATAAAGAAAGTAATGATTTAATTATTGCATATAAAAATGGTAATATTGATATTATTAATAATGGTATTATTTTAAATATTTCAGATATCAAAAATAAATCAATGGTTGGTAGTAAGTGTATCAATAAAATAAAGTTTCGCGATAATTATATTTATCTCGCCTGTGATTTTGGTATAGTAGTAATCGATTCTAAGAAAAATGAAATAAAAGACACTTATTATATAGGTCCGAATGGAAATGCTATATCAATTTATGATATTGATTTTAGCGACAGTTTATTCTATGCTGCCACATCAGAGGGAATATATTCTGCAAGCTTAAATGAACAAAACCTTAACAATTACCAGTTTTGGCATAAGGATACAAATTTATTATTTCCGAATATAGCATATAATTGCATAAGTGTTCATGCATCCGGAATATATATTAATGCACCGGGAGCAGTTTACAATACTGATAGTATATATGTGTTGAATAATGGAAACTGGAATTTATTTACAGAAACAACCCACCAACCCACTTATGAAATAAAATCCTATGGTGATACTCTCCTTATTGTTCAGGATTATAATTTTAAATATTTCTATAATAATATGACAGAATCATTCTTAGCTTATACTTATGGAGATGAAACACCAAGGCCTAAAGATGCTATTTTTGATTCAAAAGGAGAAGTTTGGATAGCTGATAAAAAGAACTCCTTAGTTCAAAGTAAGGCTCAATGGCATTATAAATTCTATCATCCGGAAGGTCCGGCTTATTACAATGCTTACAATATAACTTATAGCCAAGGACAAATTTGGGTTGCTAGTGGTGGTATTCAAAGTAATTGGGACAATGCATTTGAAAATAAGGGTATTTACCAATTTATTGACCAAAGATGGAATTCATATAATTCATCAAACACACCAGCCTTCGATACCATTTCTGATATTATGAAAGTACTAGTAAATCCGGAGAACAGTAATGAAATATATGTCGCTACTTGGGGAAAAGGTATTATAAGAATGAATAAAGGCATTGTAAATACTATTTATAATAATACAAACAGTACTTTATCTTATGCATCTAATTATCCAGGTTTTATTGGAGTTGCCGGTTTAGCTTTCGATGATAACAATTATCTATGGGTTACTAATAGTGCCAATCCAAATTCACTTCAGTTTATGAACACCAAAGGACAATGGCAAAGTCTTAGCCTTTCGCCTTTTATTACAGATAATGCTGTTGGTGATTTGATAATTGATGACTTTGGACAGAAATGGATAATTATTCCTAGAAATGGAGGTATAATTGTTTATAATGACAATAATACACCTGAAATACAAGGTGATGACAGAAAAAGAAAACTTACAGGAGCTGATAATTACGGGAAGCTACCTTCTACCGGTGTAAATGCCTTAGCTAAAGACAAAGAAGGTAATATTTGGGTTGGGACTGACGAAGGTGTGGCTGTTTTCTATTCTCCCGGATTAGTATTTTCTGGTGATAATTTTGATGCACAGCAGATATATATTGAGCAAGAAGGCATTTCTCAATACTTGTTAGAATCTGAAATTGTAAGCTGCATTGCTATTGATGGTGCAAATAGAAAGTGGTTTGGAACCAGAAATGCCGGTGTCTTCTTAATGTCACAAGATGCATCAAAAGAGATTTACCATTTTACAGAATCTAATAGTCCCTTACTAAGCAATAATATACAAAGTATTGGTATAGATTCTGAAAGTGGTGAAGTTTTCTTTGGAACAAGTAATGGGATAATCTCTTTCAGAAGTACTGCTACCGAGGGAACAGAATATCAAGAACAAGAAGTAAAAGTATTTCCTAATCCTGTAAGACCAAATTATAATGGTAAAATTGCAATAAAAGGACTTGTTGAGAACGCTAATATAAAAATAACTGATGCTTCTGGAAATCTTGTCTATCAAACAAATGCTTTTGGAGGTCAAGCAATATGGAATGGCAAGAATTTTAATGGCAACAGAGTAGCTACGGGTGTGTATTATGTATTCTCTACTGATGATAATACAGGTGAAGAGAACAATATTACCAAAATATTATTCATTAAATAATATTTACTTTCCTATTCAGAATTTTTTTTATTGTATCTTTGAAACTCTATTAATCAAAAAAACTTTGTATTATGATAATTACATCGACTGATTTTATTCCAAACAAAGAAATAACAGAAATACTTGGAATTGCCAGAGGAAGTACAGTAAGAGCTAGACATATTGGAAATGATATTTTTGCTGCATTAAAGAATGTTGTTGGCGGAGAAATAAGCGAATACACTAAGCTACAAGCACAATCAAGAGAACAAGCTATGCAGAGAATGAAAGATGATGCTGAAACAATGGGTGCCGATGCTGTTATTAATGTAAGATTATCAACTTCTATGGTAATGCAAGGCGCTGCTGAAATATTAGCGTATGGAACAGCAGTGAAATTTTCTTAAAATAGATACTATGACAAGAATTATTTTAGGAATTGAAGGGTTCTTATTTTTAGCTTCAATTCTAATAATTATCTTTCTTATCTTTAAACGAATTAAAGATAAGAAAAAAGAAAATTTTGAGGATAGAGATAATTAAACAACATCAATTACAAAATATTTATATCTGTATAACCCATAAGACATATATTTATTTATCATAGGATAAAGAACTTATTTGCAACTCATTGCCTTGTATTAAATCCGTAAATAAGCTATTACATTTGGGACATGCATCGTAGAGATTTTCTATTTCAAAAGTATATCCACAATCTGAGCATTTCGATATTGCTTTAATATGTTTTATCGACAACTTAGCATTTTCCAACACAGTATTTTTCACTCCACTATTCCAAGCAAAATCAAGTGCTTCCATCACTATTCCACTTTGACTACCAATTGTTAATTCTATTTGAGAAAATGAATCTACATTTGCCTTTATAGCCTCTTTTTCAGCTATATCAACTATACTCATCACAATAGATAACTCATGCATATTTTATTATCTTTAATTGTTACAAAAATAACAGAATGAACCATATATTAATAGTAAGAACTTATCTATTTTCTCAAATACAATTGACAAAAATCACCACAAGAAATATTTTACCCTGATTATTCACAAATAATCCTGACGATTAAGTAAAACTAATAACCTCAGCTCTACAAAAGATTTCACTCACAGAATACATAAATAGTAATAATAAATACGAAAAAAAGCTTGAGTAAAAAATGGAATTATAATAGTAGAACTTCTACTGCCAAGGATCTATATGAGTATTTGTACAAGCATATATATCAAGACGTCCTTGGGATAGAATAGTCATTATAAAGTCCTTTTGAGTTTTTGCTAACTCATCATCCGGATTCAATTTCAATATTTCAATATATTTATTAACAGCATTTGAAAATTCATTGCGTTTAGTATACACTTTAGCCAATTGATGCAACACCTCTATATTATCATTATCATTCTTCAATTCCAAACTTAAAGAATTGATTAATTTATCTAAGAGATTCTCATCCTGTAACATTTCTTCAAAAACTACAGCATCCATATCAAAATAAAAAAAAGTTTATAAAAAAAGGGTAAGCTACTTACATCGCACCGCTCAACCACCTACCCTTGCTACCTTCCGGTCCTGGGGGAGTTCAGCAGGAGCTGGTCGTATAAGACTTACCCAGCTGCAAATATAATAAGTTGATGTGTAAATACAACAAACAATTGTATTTTTTAAATATTTTTTATACTACTGATTATCTGTATATTATGTAAACTATTTACTTTCCGTCCTTTGTTTTGGTAATAAAATCCAAAATATAATGGCATAAAATAATAATAGAATGATAATATCTACAATTAATAGTCCAATTGTGGTAAAATAATTATCTAATAAGCTTACTACAGCAAGTTGAAATAAAATCAGTAATACGATTGTTAAAGAAATCCTATTTGGACTCCACCCTATATTGTTTAACACATGGTGAATATGAGTTTTATCACCTTTTACAGGAGACTTATGATGAATTATTCTAAGTAAAACAACTCTTGTCATATCAAAGACAATAAATGAGATTAGAGTAAATTCTATTGCAGGCGCATTATTAAATCTCCAACTACTTTCAATAATAGAATTAATCTTATCAAAATTTAAAATGCTAACAGACATGATAAGTGCAATAGTCATGGTACCCGTATCGCCCATAAATATTTTTGCAGGAGTACGATTATAAATTAAAAATGCAAAAAGAGCAGAGCCTAATGATAATAATGCCAAACTGTAATCAAATTGATTTACAATAAAAAACCAAATCCCTAGAAATGATAATATCACTATTCCAATTGATGCAGCAAGCATATCAATACCATCTATCATATTATAGGCATTTATTATCCCCAAAACAATAAATATTGAAGCTATGATATCTAAATATTGCCCCAATTGCCCATCAATATGATTTTGAAGAAATACAATACGTACTTTAGCAAAAACTACAATTATTATTACAGCAATCAGCTGCCCAATAAACTTATAAAGAGGTGATATTTCTAATATATCGTCTCTCAATCCAAGTATAAATAAGAGAAATGCACTACTAATAACCATTCTATAGTCAGGATAGTTGATAATATCAGAAAATAACATGAAACTGATTGAAGAGCTAATAAATATTGCCAAACCGCCAAATGCCGACACTTTAGTATTATGTATTCTACGATAAGTTATTGGAACAAATAATTGATTTGTATTGGCAAATTTAATAAGCATTGGCAGAAATACCATTGTAAGAATAAAAGAAAATAATATACCTAATAATAACCTATCCATTACTTTATATTAAAACCAACCATTTAGTTTTTTACGTGCTTCTTCTTCGAGTTTTTTCTTAAGTCTTTCCTCTTCTTCTTTCTTCTTTCGTTCAAGCTCTTTCTTTTGTTTTTCAATTTCTTCTTTAGCCTTCTGCTCCATTTCCTTTTTCAATCTATCAGCTTCTTCCTGAGCTTTCTTTTTAAGCTCTTGAGTTTGCTTATTTATTTCATCTTGAATGGCATCTTCTACTTGTGATTTAGACTGATGAAAGTCGAGAGCAACTTCAGGATTAGTAGTAGTTCCTGTTAATTTAGCATTAACATCTATATTATCGTTAAGACTAATATTTGCTCCAACAGCATTGGCTTGAGATATTAATCCATTAACAGCATTATTTGTTGCGCTACCAAGTTTCTCACGTGGTATATTTAAATTTACATTATAATCGATATTCTGATTTAGATAAGTAACGCCATCTACTTTCATCAGCATACCATTTACCAGAGCCTCGAATGGTTTTACCATCAATTTCCCATCTTTTATCTCATAAGATATTGATGTTGGTTCAATACTAAGTTTCTTTAACTCATTAATTTTAAGAGTATTTGCCAATTTCTCCACAGCTCGAGAACCCGTAACAGTAAGCTTTGAAGTACTTAATAAACCACGAGCATTAAGTTTGTTTAAATCCGGCTCCATATTCTTGTCTAATAATCCATTATATGACATTAAACTAGTAAAATCACCTTCCACATATTGCATTATTGGAGAAAGCTTCTTAACCATATCTATAGCATTATATGTTTGCTTAAAATCAAGATGATTCATAGCCATAACCATTGCTACCTTTGGACTATCGATATTAGCAGAGCTGTAATATCCATTCAATTCCATATTGCCGCCAAGCATTTCCATTTTAAGTTTGTCTAATGAAACCTTTTTGTTTGCCATAGAAACTTTTCCAAAAACAGTCTTAATGTTTAATTTGTCATATTTTATTCTACCAATAACACATTGTAAATTAAAATTAATATTATCAGGCACTTCAAAAGCCTCTATTTGTGTTTTTTCATTATCAGTTGCTATTTGTTGGCTTTGCTGTTGAGTATTTACATCTGTCTCTGATGCTGCCAATAACTTATTAAAGTTCAAATAATCTGCACTAAGTTTAAAATTAGCTTTTAATACCCCATCACTCAAGGCGTAAGCAATATAATTATACATCTTACCTGTAACATCAATAGTATTCTTATTATAAGTGGCGTTAAATGTACTTAGGTTGATATATCTGGGGTTAAAATCCATTGCAGCCTTATTAATAACAACACCTTCAGGTAAATCTTTATCAACATAATTCATATTGCTAATTTCCATATTACCGGAAGCTTTAAACCTAGAATAATAGCCATTATCAATAGAAGACTGTTTCCCCTTTAAGCGTAAATTAGTTTTAAACAAACCACTTAAGTTCATCCCTTCATCAAGTGGATAGACTTTTGAAAGACTCGCTAAATCAAATCTACCTTTAAATATTGCATCAATATTTGGATCACTCATTGGTGTAGTCAACTTTAGTGAAATGTCCATTGGATTTTTAGCAATTTTAAAATGAAATTTACTCACATCAATAAGCATTTTATCAAGATCTGAGCTTGGACTATTAATTCTTGTGGCAATTTGAATATCATCAACAGATTGAGGAAGATCAGGATATTGGAAACTACCATTATCAACTTTTATATTTAAATCAAATTTTGGCATCATAAGGTCGCTATACCAACCTTTTACCCATCCATTAACTGCCACATCACCATTTGCTTTTACTTCTTCATATCCTTCCATATAAAATGCTGGTATCAACGACATTAAGCTTTTTAAATCTGCCTTTGGAGCATTGTATTTCAAATCAACATAAATATCGTTAGGCATAGCAACAAAACCATCAAATTTAAGCATTAGCCCATTAATTAACAGATTATTGTCTTCAAAAGTAAATTTCATTGAATCTAAATCAGACAATAATTTAGCATCGAAATTAATATTAGCTTTGTTAAGATAGGCAATATTATCCATCTTATAGGTGAGTTGTTCAATTGTAGATTTTATTTTCAGGTCCGTATTATTAGCTGTTAGCCCACCACTCAATTCCAAATCTAGATTTGAAATTATGCTACTCATATCAGCAGCTTTATCATCATAAAAAATATTTGCATCTCTAATTTCAAAAGACTTAAGTGTCAAATGAAATGCTTCTGAACTATCATCACTATCAGTTTCTTCATTTTCAGTAGCTTCCTCAGTACTTTCCTTCGCTATATCCCAATTTGCAGATTCATCTTTCAAAACTAGCAAATTAATATTAGGATTATCTAATAGTATCTTTGTTACGGTATAATTACCAGATAAAACGCTTGATAAATCAAAAGTTAACTTAAAATCGTCAGTAAATAAAAGAGTGTCACCAACAAATTTATCTATTCCCACAACGGATAATTCATTAATAGTAAAAGTAAAATCTGGGAAATCTGGAAATAAACTAAGTCCTACACCACTGAAGTTAACTGTTGCATTCACATTATTGTTAATTTCTTCCTTCACAATATTTACAATTTTGTCTTTATAAAAGAAAGGAGTAACAATTATTGCAATAATTAAAAGTGAGATAACTAATAAGATAATTTTAATAAATTTCTTCATAATTCTAATATTATTGATTAATCTTTTGCATTAAATAAAAATCCATTATAACCATTGCTGCCATAGATTCAACTATAGGCACAGCTCTTGGTACAACACATACATCATGACGACCGTTTACTTCAACGTCTACATTATTACCTTTATTGTCAATAGTCTGTTGACGGATACTAATACTTGCCACAGGTTTAAAAGCTACTCTAAAATAAATTTCTTCTCCATTAGAAATTCCACCTTGAATACCTCCGCTATTATTTGTTCTGGTCTTAACAACATCATTATCAATGTAAAACTCATCATTATTTTGAGACCCTTTGAGAGAAGCCGCTGAAAAGCCATTGCCATATTCAAAACCTTTCACTGCATTTATTCCAAGCATAGCACTGCCCAAAGCAGCATGCAACTTATTAAAAACCGGTTCACCTAATCCAACAGGAACATTACTAATAGAACATTTAATAATTCCACCCAAGCTATCGCCTTCGGCCGCTGCTCTCTCAATAGCCTGTTGCATAGATATTTCTGTTTTTCTATCAGGACAACGTAATATACTTTTTTCTATACTTTCAAAACTCGGAATAGAGCTATTTTCCCACACTTCATTACCAATTTGTTGTACCCACGCAGTAATCTGTATTCCTTGTTGAGAAAGAAATTGCTTTGCTAATGCACCACCAACAACTCGTACAATAGTTTCCCTTGCCGAAGACCTACCTCCACCTCTATAATCTCTTATTCCATACTTTTGCTCCCAAGTATAATCAGCATGTGATGGCCGATAAATATCTTTAATTTTGGAATAATCTTTAGGCTTTGCATTCTCATTTTCTATAACAAAACCTATGGGTGTCCCAATAGTTTTACCTTCAAAGATACCTGATAGTATCTTTATATTGTCATTCTCTTTTCGTTGAGAACTATATAAACCTTGATTAGTTTTTCGTCTTGACAACTCTGATTCAATCATAGGAATATCAATTGAAATACCGGCAGGAAAACCTTCTATAATCCCTCCAATTGCCTCACCATGTGATTCTCCAAAACTATGAAGCTTAAATATATTACCGAAGCTATTTGATCCCATTTTAAAAATTTAGATAATAATGCAAAAGTAAATGAATATAACTAATTATTAATAATAAAAATATAGCTCAAAGTCAGCGAATATGCTTTGTTAAAAAACATATAAACATCATATTCATCAAATGAATGAGGAAGGAATCCAATGCGATATTGTGGATTAAAACCTAGCCAACCATTACCAATTTTATATTGTATGCCTAAACCAAAAGTAAATCCAAAATCAACAGGAAAACTGCTATTTCCATATATGGAATTACCTGAATATAAGGAACTATAAGTAACATTTGTACCTCTTCTGGTTTCTATTAAACCTGAAGACAAGAATGCTAAATAAATACCCGGTTGTCCATAAAAGCGAAATTTATCTTTTGTAAAACCAATATCAAACAAAAAATTAGCACCAATATAATTACGTTCTTGAGTATATGTAGTTTTCTTGTCATCATAATAATATCTACTTCCCATTTGAGAGTAATAAATCTCCGGTTGAAAATGAAATACATCTCCATGACCTAATAAAAAGCTAACGTTATAAACTGAGCCTATAAATGTTTGCTGATGAAATTTTAAATTAAAATTATCACTTAATATATTATCATAAGAAAGCACAAGGCCTGCTTTAGGACCAACTCCAAATTGAGCTTTTGAGTAAAAGCTTATAATGATAAAAAAAAAGATTAATACTTTTTTCATTTCAATATATTAATATTAAATCAATTTAAAACCATTTAAAACAAAGTAATGTAATATCATCAAATTGTACGGCATCACCTCTATAATTCTCTAATTCCGTAAAAAGAGTAGAACATAAACTAACCGGCTCTACAGGATAATTATTTCTAATAACACTCTCAATTCCCGATTCTCCAAATTCGACATCTTCAATATTCTGAGCTTCAGTTACACCATCAGTAAACAACAAGATTGTATCTCCCTTATTTAAAAATACCGTATTTTCGTTATACTTTGCCTCGCTGATAATACCCAAAGCTGTATTCTTAGTAGCAGCAAGCTCTTCGATATTGCCTTCCGTAATTAAAAATGGAGGAATATGGCCGCCATTTGAATATGTAAAAGCTCCTGTTTCAATATCCAACACTCCAAAGAATGTGGTTGTAAACATGCTTTCCTTATTATCCTTACAAAGATAATTATTTGCTAATTCTAAAACTCTGCCAATATTGTTATTTTGATGGGCATAAATATTTATGGCAGTATGACTTAACAACATAAATGCCGCTGCTGATATTCCTTTTCCTGAGACATCAGCAATTACAAAACCCAGATGAGATTTATCTATCAAAAAAACATCGTAAAAGTCTCCACCAATTTGATAAGCCGGCTTAAAGAAACTTCCAATCTCTACTTGCTCATAATTATCAATTTTACCATTAATAATCGGCAATAAGGAAGATTGAATTTGTGCGGCAGCAATTAACTCATTTTCTATGGCAATCAGTCTCTTAATTTCTTTTTGCTGCTCTTTTAAGAATGCAATTCTTTCTCTCGTTTTTAATATAGTAGCCTCTAAATCAGCAAAATCTATTGGCTTATTGATAAAATCAAAAGCTCCTCTATTCATTGCTAAACGGATATTCTTCATATCGCCATATGCGCTAATAATCACAACTTTAAAAGCTGAGATATTAAGTTTAGAAACCTCTGACAGATATGTTAAACCATCCATTATTGGCATATTAATATCCACAAGAGCCATCTCTATTTCGGGATGTTGTCGCAAAACTTCCAGACCTTCTTTTCCATTACTAGCATAAAAGAAATTCAAATCACCACTTCTAATTTGCCGCCTAAACTTCTGCTTTAGAAGATCTTGCATATCCATTTCATCATCTATACTCAGAATATTAAATGCCATAATTATTTAGTTTTTTACTTTTGGTATTATAATAATAAAACGTGAAAATTCACCTTCCTTACTTTCTACACTGATGCTACCATGATGCATTTTGGTAATAATGTCATATGTCATTGTTAAACCTAAGCCTGTTCCCTTTCCTGAGGGCTTGGTAGTAAAAAATGGGTTAAATATTTTTGATAGAACTTCTTCACTCATACCTTTACCATTATCTTCAATAATTATGGAAAAAGAATCATCGTGATTAATAGTTTTAACATATAAGAGAGGTTTATAATTATCATCAATAAGCATTTTCTCTTCCATGGCATGACAAGCATTATTTGTGATATTGATTATCACACGACCTAGATCTTGATGAATAACTTTCACATTGCCAATGTTTTGATCCAAGTCAAACTTCATATCTAAGTTAAAAGAAGCAAACTCACCTCTAACGCCTTGATAAGAAAGTTTAACAGAATCCATAACCAGCTGATTAAGATCAGTTTCTTCAGGCTCAGCAGGACCTTCTCTCGATGCATCAAGCATTCTACTTATAATTTTAGAAGCTCTGACCCCATGCTTATTTACCTTATTATTATTTTCAGAAATAAGCTTTAATATCTCCATTAATTCATCTTTAGTCTTACCATCAGGGATATTAGCCTCTTCAAGTACTTCTTCCAACTCATCAAACAATTCGGTAATTAGCGAAGAAAAATTATTCACAAAATTTAATGGATTTCTAATTTCATGAGCTATTCCTGCTGTCAACTGCCCAAGAGATGCAAGTCGCTCTGATTCTATTAATTGACTTTGTGTTTCTTTTAATTTTCGTAGTGCTTCTTCGGTTTGTTTTCTTTTATTTTCCAATTGAACATTCTTCTCTTCAAGTACTTGCGTTAGCTTTCTATTCTTCATGTATGCTTTCAATAAAATAAAAAAAGTTACTAAACCTATCAATATTAATGCAGCGAGGTATTTTCTATTTTGCGACAATCGTCGATTTTTTTCTTCCGCAATAGCTTTTTCGTTTTTAAGCCTCAATACTTCTGTCTCATTGATCTTCTTGTTTAATTTTGCTTCGCGTATTAACCTATTAGCTTCATCTTGTTTTTTCTGAGCTTCTAATGTTGAATTTTTTGCCAAAAGCCTTTCATTCTCTTTTTCTTTCTCTAAAAGATTATTTTGCTGAATAAGTTGTCGCTTTTGTTGCTGCTCTTGCAACAATCTTAGCTTTTGCTGGTCTTTTTCGCTTTGTATTCTTAATCTGTCAATTTCTAATTCATTCAACTCATTTTCCAAATTCGAAATTTGAAATTGACTTTCTCTCTTACTTAAATCTTTATAAATTGAGAACTCTGTATCCTTCTTATTTTGAGTATTATATTTCTCACTTATCCTTACCTTATTAAGTTGCTTATAAAAATAAATAGCCTTATTCAAGCTATCATTTTGCTCATAAGTTAACGCTAATGTTTGTAATGCCATTATCTTCAATTCAGAAATAGAGATATTATTCAGAATAGCGTCTAAACTTTCAGCCCTTTTAAGAGCAACAGAATATTCTTTATTAAGATAAGCATTTAAAACCCACAAATTTATAACCTTAAGATACCAGAATTCATCATTTATAATTCTATTATTTTGTAATAATTTTTCCAATATTAAATCTGAAGCATGATATTTTTTTCTATCAGAAGCAAGTTCAGCTTTTCGATAATATATAACAAGATTCAGAGAATCATTATCTAATAGTTTCTTTTGCGATAAATTATAATATAATTCAGCTTGATTATAATCTTTTATGGTCTGATACCATCTTCCTATTTTATAATAGCTGTAAACCTGTGAATTTTCATCATTTAATAGCCTATATTTATCTATCGTAGAAAGCTCAATAGAAATAGCAGCATTATAATCATTAAGCTTTGAATAACATAAAGCCATCCCCTTACTTGCCTCAATTTCGGACTTAATATCTTTATATTGAATTGAAAATTTGCGTAAATCCTGATAGTAAAGCAGAGCTTTATCATAATCAGCATCATTATAATAACAATTTGCTAAACTTTTCTTAACAGGTATTCTATAAAGTATTTTTGTGGTATTTGATAATAACTTATTAGCATCAAGCAAATAAAAAACAGCCTTATTCCAAACATCAAACTTCTCAAAAAGGCTTCCCATACCATAAAGGGCTTCTATGCTATAATCTATACTATTATTTCGCTTAAAGTATAAATACGATTTCCAATAATATTGATAAGAATCGGCGTATTTTTTTCGCAAGAAATTAACTTTGGCTAATTGAAGCTGAGAAATTGCTATTGCCTTATTGCCTCCAGCAGCATAGGATAACTCCAATGCTTTTTTTGCATAATTAAATGACTTAACTGTATCTCCATTCTCATATGCTTGTTGTGACATAGCAATCTGCTGCTTGATACTTTTGCTAATATCATTTTGTGAAAATAGATTTATTGTTAACAATAAGAAAAAAATAAAAAGCCCTACTGATTTTAAACCAATTAAATACCTTTTATATAAATCAATCATACTTAGTTTACTGTTCTTAAATTGGGCATAAATTTAAATAAAAAATAGGTGTTTATGACAATTATAATGGCAGAAACACAAATATAATCATAGATGTGTTATTTATTTGGTAAAAAAAATAAAATAAAGAATATTTATTTTTGAATTAGCTTGTTTACTTGTTCTTTAAATTTATCTCCTCTTTCTTCAAAATTTTTAAAGCTATCATAACTTGAGGCTGCCGGCGACAATAAGCAAGCTGTATTTTTTATGCTTAATGACAATGCAGTTGCCACAACCTGATTAAAATCTGTTATCTTCACTATCATACCCTGATATGAGTCTTTCAACTTACTTTCTAAAATATCTCCTACTTTACCTAACAAAATAAGATTAAGTGGTTTATAATTATTAAGAAACTTAACGAGTATATCATAATCAATACCTCTATCAAAACCTCCTAAGATAACAGTTTTAACATTTTCAACACTCTCAATTGCCCGAATAGTAGCTTCCGGAATAGTAGCAATAGAATCATTATAAAAACTCACTCCTTTTACCTCACCAACATATTCCAGGCGATGCGGTAATGACTTAAAATCCATAGCTAATTTTATTGCTTTGTTCAATGGCAAATGTAGTGCTTGTATCGCCAATAAACTCGCCATCAGATTATTCAAATTATGCTTTCCTAAAAGATGAAATTGGCTACTTTCAAAACCAATTTTCTTCAATTCATCAAAATAAAATGTGGCATCTTCTGACAAAAAGTTTCCTGTTTTTTTATTAAAGCTATACTTTAACTTATTAGATTTAACATCTTTATTATCTATATCTTTAACAACTTGTACTTCATCAATTGAATAAATAAAGAAGTCAGCTTTAGTTTGATATTCACAAATTTTCCATTTAGCATTTCTATAAGATTTATAATCCTTATAATGATCTAAATGTTCTTGGTATAAATTTAATAAAATAGCAATATGTGGTGAATGTTTTACATACTCTAATTGATGTGATGAAAACTCAAAAACAATAATAGTTTTATTGGTAATCATCTCAACTACATCAAGTGCCGGAACTCCAATATTCCCTATCAAAAGAACATGTTGGTAAAAGCCTTCAAGAATATGTTTAAGTAAACTTACCGTAGTACTTTTCCCTTTTGTTCCTGTAACTCCAATTGTCTGACTTCCAAAAAAACGCAGAAACAAATCAGCTTGAGATAAAATCTTCTGTGATTCTTGATAATTATAATTTACTAAACTTATTCCGGGACTTTTAAATATTACATCAAAACTCTCAGCATCAGCTAAATAGTTTCCACCCAAAAACAAAGAAATATTTTTATCATTAACTAATGTAATATCATTGACTAATGCAGTATTAGCATCAATAATACTAATTGTCTTATCTGGAAAAATTTGCCTTAAAAAGCGGAAAGTAGAACGCCCTTCCCTACCAAAACCCAAAACTCCTATGGATAAGTTTTCTAATTCATTAATAAGACATTGTTTTATCTCTTCACTAATCATTACCATTTAACTTATGAATTAGCAAATCTAAATATTTTTCTTCAAGGAAATGTTGTGATTCTATCTCAGTTAGAAGCTTTTGTTCATCTACAGTTTCACAAGTCTCAAAACCTCTATTCTCCTTAAAATACTTCATTAAATATGGGAAACCACTATCGTAATATTTACGCGCAGAGCACAATGCAACAACTACTTCATCAACAGTACCAACACATTCAAAAGGTTTTACATCAGCAATACCTGTAAGCTCTTTGAAATACACCAGCAAATCTTTATCATCTAATAAATTAGAACCAAAAATATCTTCTAATATTTTTGGAGCGATAAATGGAGATAAAATAATATATGTAAACAAGCATTTGGAACATTTACCACACCACGAATTGGTTTTGCTACCTACATTACAGCTTTTAAAATCTTTGAAATAAGAGCTGTTTTTTGAGAAAATAGAGGCTATCTGCAATTCACTTAATGGACGCAGCAAAGAGAAATATTTAATATCGGTACTTAGATAATCATTAGTATATTTTCTAAAATCAGACTCAAATTCAAGTGATTTAGAATATTGATGATTAATCATTGTACCAACAACAGTACTCTCATTTGCACTATTTTCATTTGATAAAGCAATATATTTTTTGCTTGTAATAGCAGCAGAATAAAAACTCACAAAAGCCAATAGAGCAGAAAATGGTGTATGTCCATTTAAAAAACCTTGGGCATTTAACTCTAATAATTTTTTATCCAAAAATCTATTTATTATAATAGTTTTACCCTCAAAACCTCCAATGTTTGCTGTTGATGTACTTGCTCCTCTGGGATTCATTATTAGAGCTAAATTATCACCACTATTTTTTAAAACCTCTAAACTAACAACTGAGTCTTTACCTCCTCCTACAGGAATTATTGCCGACTCATCGACATTGATAGTCTCCTTTTGAATAATTGGTAAATCATCAGAAAAGATAATTTCCATAAAACTCTCTATATCAACCTCTATATCATTTAAATAAAAAAACTCCCCCAAACCATGAAAGTATATTTTCTTCCAAAATTCAACTTGCTTTGCATTTAGTTTATAAGGTTTTATAACAACTTTTCTTGGACAAATCGCCTTCCAATAACTAATTAGTTCTACCATTCCAATATGAAAAACAAGTTGCCTGGTCATGGTCTCACTTATAGAATCGAAGTTAATAAAGTCCTGTTTGGGAATATCCATTTGTGGATGAAATTCCACAAAATTATCAATATAAAAATCCCATTTCATTGATATTCCTTGATCATCAATTGTATAATGGAAGTCTTCATAACGAAACTCATTATATTCATGACGAAATTTTTCAAATTTAGCATTTGTATTTACTTTATCCATAAAGCAAAAATAAGTATTGTTGAAAGAGTAAAATATTTATTTTTTTATTGTTTATTAAGAAATTTATTAACTTCGTACTTCATTAAAATAATTGTTTATTTAATATTCCATAAAGTTGAGTGAGATAGATAATATACTAAAAATCAAGCAAACAGGGCTGAAATTAGCTAAAGGAAATTTACTTGTAGCCACCCCTCTTTTGTATGATTTTTATTTTGGTAAATCTGTAATTATATTAACTGAACATAGTGAAGAAGGCTCTGTAGGTCTTATTCTAAATAAAAAAGCAAATAAACAAGTAAAAGAATTAGTACCGTCTTTTAATGATATAGATTTACCTTTATTTTTAGGCGGACCTGTAAATCAAGATCAGTTATTCTTTATTCATAACAATAGTTTTGTTGAAGAAACTTTCTCAATTGGTAATGGCTTATTTTGGGGAGGCAATTTACAACAAGTTATTGACTTTATTAATGATGGTATTATTTCTAAAGATAATATCAAATTTTTCCTAGGTTATTCTGGTTGGTCTTCTATGCAATTGCAAAATGAAATAAATACAAATTCATGGGTAATTACTAAGCCTGATAATATATATAATATATTACAAAATAGCGATAACTCTCTATGGAAATCTATTGTTGCCAGCTTAGGGAAAGAATATAAAAAATGGTTTGTTTTTCCTACAAACCCTATTGACAACTAAGCTGAGTCATTTATAAATAATCATTAGCTAAGGTTAAGCTTGTCATATTCTGTAAAACACTTCATAATAATACTGCATTGGTAATAAATAAATCCCTAAATTAATTATCCAACATCAATGTTTAAATAAAAAACGACAAAAGAAGAAAAATAATAAATTCAATATATATAATCAATTGATAATCAATATATATAATTCTTATTATTAGTTAGATTATAAAATATATAACTAACATCAATTTCATTCTTACTATACAATATTATGATTTAAATCAGTATTTGCTTGTACTAAATATATTTTATTTACTTTCGCTCACTATTAATAATGATTCTAAATAATAAAACTAAGATTTAATATCAATATGGATAAAAGATAATTTAATTCTTATTTATGATAGTATAAATTGTTCATTACCAAAAGTTAACAACTTACAATATGCGAATAATATCAATATTTATTATACTAATTACAATAACCATAACAATGCAATCTCAATCAAGCAAATACAATAAACTCACCAAAGAGGAAGAAAGAATAATATTAAACAAAGGTACAGAAGCTCCTTATAGTGGCAAATACTATAAGTTTGCTGAAGATGGCACATATGTATGCAAGAGGTGTAATGCACCTCTTTATAAATCTAATGATAAATTTGATGCAAGTTGTGGCTGGCCAAGTTTTGATGATGAAATTGAAGGAGCTATTCTTAAGAAAACTGATGCCGATGGTCGTAGAACTGAAATATTATGTGCAAATTGCGGAGCTCATTTAGGTCATGTATTTGTTGGAGAACATTATACAGACAAAAATACTAGACATTGTGTCAACTCATTAAGTTTAAACTTTGTTCCACTAGAAATACCGAAGCAGAAATCAACCGATACAGCAATATTTGCCGGTGGTTGCTTTTGGGGAATGGAGTATTATTTTGAAAATGCAAAAGGTGTAAAAAGCACAACTGTTGGTTATATCGGAGGCAAGACTCAAAATCCAACTTATGAACAAGTTTGCTCTCATACTACTGGACATATTGAAGCAATAGAAGTTGTTTTTGACACTCAAGAAACAGATTTTGAGACCTTGGCTAAATTGTTCTTCGAAATTCACGACCCAACTCAATTAAACCGTCAAGGTCCGGATGTTGGTGAGCAATATAAGTCAGCCGTTTTCTACATTAACGAAGAACAAAAGCAAATCACTGAAAAATTGATTCAAATTCTAGAAAATAAAGGATATAATGTTGTTACTGAATTAATTCCTGCATCAACATTTTGGCCTGCAGAATCTTATCACCAAGATTATTATGATAAAAAACAAAGCCGACCATATTGTCATTTTTATAAGAAAATATTCTAGATGTGAATATCTTTAAAAAAATAAATTTAGTTTTATTAATTTATACGCTCTTACTTTCTGCCTGTATTAATGGGCAGAACAAAATGACAAATATGAATTTTAAACATACAAACGACCTGATAAACGAAAGTAGTCCATATCTTTTACAACACGCTCATAATCCGGTAAATTGGCATGCATGGAATAAAGAAACTCTCGAATTAGCAAAAAAAGAGAACAAACCAATTATCGTTAGTATAGGTTACTCTTCATGTCATTGGTGCCATGTAATGGAGCATCAATCTTTCGAAAATGAAGAAGTCGCAAAATTAATGAATGATAATTTTATTTGCATTAAGGTTGATAGAGAAGAACACCCAGATGTTGATCAGATTTATATGAATGCCGTTCAACTTATCACTGGTAGCGGAGGCTGGCCTCTTAATTGTTTTGCTTTGCCTGACGGAAGACCATTTTATGGCGGAACATATTTCAACAAAAAACAATGGACCAGCGTATTGACGCAAATAGCAGATTTATACAAAAATAAACACGGTGAAGCTATAAAATACGCTCAAAGTATTGAAGAAGGAATAAAAAAAACTGAGCAAATTATTAAAATAGAATCGGAAAATAATTTTAGAAAAATAGACTTAAAAGTTATACTTAACAATTGGGAGACTCAATTAGATTTTTCTGAAGGAGGTCCGAATAGAGCTCCTAAATTTCCATTACCTAATAATTATAAATTCTTGATGGCTTATGCTCATATCGAGAATGATGAGAATATTGATACACAGGTTCAACTAACATTAGATAAAATGGCTAATGGTGGTATTTACGATCAGCTTGGAGGTGGATTTGCCAGATATAGTACAGATAAATTGTGGAAAGTCCCACATTTCGAAAAAATGCTATATGATAATGCTCAGCTTGTTAGCTTATACAGCGATGCATACAAATTATATAAAAATAAGGATTATAAACGTATTGTTGTTGAGACATTAGATTTTATCAAAAGAGAAATGACTAATAATGACGGCATCTTTTATTCTGCTCTTGATGCTGATTCTGAAGGTGAAGAAGGAAAATTTTATGTTTGGAAAGAATCAGAAATAGATAGTTTATTACAAGAAGATGCTGATATTTTTAAAGACTTTTATCAAGTCAATAAAAATGGTTACTGGGAAAATGATAACTACATATTGATGCGAAGCCCTATCCCCGACTCTATTTCTAAAAAGCATTCCATAAGTTTAAGTGATTTATACAATACTATCGACACTTGCAAAGCTATCCTAATGCAAGCTAGAGAGCAAAGAACAAGACCAGGATTGGATGACAAGAGTTTATTATCGTGGAATGCAATGATGATAGAAGCCTATTGTGATGCCTATTCGAGTATAAATGATAATAAATATCTGCTCTCAGCAACAAATGCAATGGATTTTATTATTGCAAATATGGAAAAAGAAGATGGTACATATTGGCATACTTATAAAAATGGACATTCAAAAATTAATGCATATCTCGATGATTATGCACTTTTAATACAGTCATTAATACGTCTGTATGAAGTCGGAGGCGGCAACAAATACCTTTATAAAGCAAATGATTTATCCAAAATAGTTTTGAAGAAATTTTATAATAATAATTCCGGAATGTTTTACTATACTTCCTCTGATGATGAAATATTAGTAAGCCGCAAAACAGAATTTTTTGATAATGTTATCCCTTCTTCTAACTCAATTATTGCAAACAATCTTTATAATTTATATCTCTATTTTGATAATGAAGAGTATTATAATATTAGCCAACAAATGCTTAAAAATGTAAAAGATAAATTTAGCAATTATGGCTCAAGCATGAGTAACTGGGGAATCTTAATGATGAGGTTTGTATATCCTTCTAAAGAAATAGTTGTCAATGGCGAAGATGCGATAAATATTTTGCATAAACTTCAGAAAGGATATTACCCAAATGTAATATGGGCAGCTGACACTACACAAAATAGCGAAATAAACCTATTGAAAGACCGATATGTTGTTGGTGAGACTCTAATATACGTTTGTGAAGGACAACATTGTAAACTCCCTACTAATGATGTTCAAACAGCTATTAATTTAATAAAAAACTAAATAATAAAAGTTAATATTAGCCTCTTGTAAACACCCAATCATCACCTTTACACAGCCTATCATTGAAAGAGTAACCATCTTCATTAAATAGCTTAAGCTCCTCAGGATTTTCAATTCTATTTTTAATAATATAAGCTGTCATCATTCCTCTGGCTTTTTTAGCAAAGAATGATATTATTTTATAATTTTCGTTTTTGTAATCCTTAAAAACAGGAGTAATAATTCTACAGTTTAAATCTTTTGGTTTTAATGATTTATAATACTCATTTGAAGCCAGATTTATTAATAAATCATCATTATTTTCTTTCATATCATCAATAAGAGTTTTTTGAAGTTTATTGTTCCAAAACTCATATAGATTCTTTTTCTTACCAATTGAAAGCGAGGTTCCCATTTCCAATCTGTAGGGTAATATTGCATCCAGTGGTCGTAAAATTCCATAGAAACCTGATAGAATAGACAAATGTTTTTGGCTGTAATACAAGTCCTCGTCAGTGAAGCTTTTTACATTCATTCCTCTATAAACATCACCGTCAAAAACTAATAATGCAGCTTTGGCATTAGCTCTGTCAAAAGGAATATCCATATCCTGGAACCTTTCGAAATTTAACTGTGCTAATTTCGGACTTATCTTCATTAAAGTTGATAATTCATTTATTTTTAACTTTTTAAGCTCAGCTAAAAGCCTCTTACTCTCATTCTCAAATCTTATATTTGTTGTGCTAATATTTCTTTTATCAATATCAAAATTGATACTTTTTGCAGGCGAAATAACTAAATGCATAATATTTTTGTTTAAAATTACACAAATATAGCATTTTTGTTATTCTCATTATGAAAAATGTGTATCTTTGGAGTATATAATTAATTACGAAGAAATATGTTTAGCCTAAACAAGGAAACCAAAGAGAAATTCCAGAAACAAGTTAGCAAAATTGATGCTAATGACGAATCTAAAGTAAAAAATAATATTGAAAAAGAAATAGCAATATTAGAAAAAAAAGTTAAAAATAAACCTTCACATAATATTCAATCACTTATTGATAACACTAAGTTACTCTATGAGATTCTAGAAAACAAACCATTTCCTATTTCAGAATCTACTCGCAAGTGGATAATTTTTGGGCTAGGATATCTTGTGAGCGATATTGACCTTATTCCTGATTCAATACCAAATATTGGATATTTGGATGATGCCATGATTGTTTCCTGGGTGCTAAGTATGATTGATGAAGACATTACGAGATACGAATTCTTTAAGAAAGCGCAAAAATTATCTACTAAAGGAAATGTTATTAAAGAATTGGTTCAAGGAAATGGAGAGCAATTATTTATTCTCTTACCCGGCTTTATTGAAGATGTTTTAGATAAAAAAGAGGAAGCTTTGTGGTTAAAAACTATGCGAAAAATTAATAGTGGTTTCTCTTCTCCAGGATTTTCCATTATAAATTGGAATATATCTTACCTTAGGGAAATTAACCAACTTGTTCCTATTATTGATCATAAACTAACTCTAAAACCAGTTTTCGATTTTGAAAAAACTCAAATTAATTGGCAACAATTAAAAATTGATATGATGAATATTGGTAAAGCTCTGAAATTAGATTTGGAAAATATTCGCAAATCTAGCCCTAATAAGGAAATTATTATCATAGCATTAAATATTTCATCATTCATTATTACTTCTGCTCTTAATGAGCTCGACAATAATATTATTAATAAGATTTACCTTCTCGGATCAGCAAGTACCGAAGACGATATTCAGCATAGTATTCCTAATAAGGTAACTCATATGTACAATTTTTATTCAAAAAACGATCATGCCATTAAGTTTATTTGTGATAATTTAGAAGAAAATAATATCGCCGTAGGACTTAAATTCTTACAAGCAAACCGTAAAGTTATGATTACAAATATTGATGCAAGTAAAGAGATATTAAGGCATCACGATTATAAGTTCAAACTATCTCAATTAATCAATAATATCAATAGCTAATCGAATAGATATGTAAAAAATATTTAATCAATAAACTATCTTTAGTTAAAAAATGATTTTTATTTATAAAATTACATAACAATGATTATCAATAATATATAGCTATTATTACCGATAAAATAATTACTATCACACTCACAAAAATTGAAATTATAAATTCCGAATTACCACAAATATTTAAAACAGTGAAAGAAAATATTAACGACATCATTTGTCCAAATTGTAAGAAAGTTTTTAGAGTTGATGAAGCCGGATTTGCAGACATCTTAAAGCAAGTACGTGATCACAAGTTTGAGGAAGAGATAAATGAACGAATGAATCTTGCCGAGAAAGAAAAAGAAAATGCCATTAAATTAGCTGAAGCCAAGATTAATAATATACTCCAAGAAAAATTAGCAGAAAAAGATCAAGAATTAACAGAGTTAAAAGCGCAAAATAATGCAGAGTTAGCAAAAGCAAATGCAGAAAAAGAATCACTTATTGCTAAACTACAATCAAAATTAAAAACAACTGAAACAGAAAAACAATTGGCTGTTGCCGAAGCTACTAAAAATATTGAAAAAGAACGTGATGAACTTAAGAATACCCTAAAATCAAAAGAAAAAGAGATAGAAAACGCCATTCGGTTAGCAGAAGCTAACATTAGAAATTCACTGCAAAAAGAAATTGCTACAAAAGATAAAGAGTTATCTGAATTAAAAGCCCGTAGTGAAAGCAAACTTGCCGAAAAACTGGCAGAGAAAGAAGCCGAAATTTCTTCTATAAAGTCTAAAATTGATAAGGCAGAAACAGAAAAACAATTGGCTGTTGCTGAAGCCACCAGGAAAATTGAGAAAGACCGTAACGATCTTATTAATAATTTAAAATTAAAAGATACTGAAATAGAACTTTTTAAAAAATCTATTAAAGAACAATACACCAATAAACTTATTACCAAAGACGAAACTATAAAACTTAAAGATGACGAGATAGCACGATTAAAAGACTTTAAGCAAAAATTATCGACAAAAATGGTTGGTGAAACACTTGAACAGCATTGCGAAATTGAATTTAATAAACTTAGAGCAACAGCTTTTAGAAATGCATATTTTGAAAAAGATAATGATGCTAGTAGCGGTACAAAAGGTGATTTTATTTACAGAGAAGCAGATAATGAAGGGAATGAAATTATTTCCATTATGTTTGAAATGAAAAACGAAAATGATGAGACAGCCACCAAAAAGAGAAATGAGGATTTCTTTGCTAAACTTGATAAAGACAGAAATACCAAAAAATGTGAGTACGCTGTTTTAGTTTCTCTATTAGAATCTGATAATGAGTTCTATAATAATGGTATTGTTGATGTATCCTATAAATTTGAAAAGATGTATGTTATCCGTCCTCAGTTTTTTATCCCTATTATTACACTTTTACGCAATGCAGCATTAAATTCTTTACAATATAAAAGAGAGCTCAACTTAATGAGAAACCAAAATATTGATATTACCAATTTCGAAGAAAAAATAAATACTTTTAAAAATGGTTTCGCAAGAAACTACGAACTTGCAAGTAGAAAATTCAAAACAGCAATTGACGAAATTGACAAAACAATATCTCACTTACAAAAAACCAAAGACGCCCTCTTATCTTCTGAGAATAATTTGAGATTAGCAAATAATAAAGCCGATGATTTATCAATTAAGAAGCTAACTTATGGAAATCCAACTATGAAGGCTAAGTTTGATGCGCTTAATAATGGTAAATAAAAACGAATTCTAAAAAATAATATTTACCATTCATAATAAACACCTAATCTTGCTGCAGTTGCTTTAGCAGGGGAAGAAAGATATTCTCTATGCATTCTATTTACATATAAATAGTAATATCCTGACAACTGCACTGTATAATGCCTATTTATATATATCTTCCAATTTAAACTCAATGGCATAGCTACTAACACCTTTGTAAACTTTTTTGACCTCCAATATTTTATAGACTCCTTTTCAGAACCATCTTGATAGGTAAGAAACTCCTTAGGTATTAGCCTAAAATCAAACATAATACCCGCTCCAACATTAAGTTTCATCCATTGTAAATATAAAGCATTAATTCTTGCCTCCAAGGGAATATTTATATATCTTAATTTATAAAAAGAAGTACTTAAAGCATCAGGAGAAGTAGGATAATTCCAATTTAATTTAAGGTTTCTTGATGAAAAATTTAATGAGCCGTGAAACTCAATCAAATAACTGTAATAATAAGCTCCAGATATGCCAAAGGAATAATTAAATTGAGGTTTTTCAATCATCTTTTTCGATTCATCAAAATTATATTGATAAATATCGTTACCAAAGTGAACTCCCAAAACATAGTAGTTATACTTATTATAATTATACTGACCCTTGGCAATATTACCAAAGAATACAAAAAGCAATATAAAGTATAAATATTTCATTATCAGTAAATTATAACAATTAGAGCGAATTCTATATCTAAACACAAATATATACAAATATATATTCAGTTTTTATTAAAAACTCTATTTTGATATAAATGTTTCAATAATACTTTAAATTCAGAGCTCCAAAAGGCTTTTATTTAAGCTTTCAATATTAATAATTGAGGATATTATGTTTTTAATCACAAAATATTAGAATAGCTATAAAAACTTTATACACCTGTAATTCTACACTTTAGCAATCAATAATCAGTATTTTTAGTGTTATTTCAGAACAGTTTATTAAAAAATTACAATTTTTAATAAACAGAAAAAAAATAAAGCTTATATTTGCAGCGGGTTATAAATAATGAATAAATAACTTCCATTATTATTAACATATACTAAAGTATCCTATGTAAAGTAATTCTTTCTTTACATGTTTCCAAATTGAAATATTAAAATATAGAAACGAAATACAATAATAAATGTATGAATTAGAAGAATTGAAGGGCAAAAAGCTACCTGAACTGAAAGAGATTGCTATTGACCTCAATATGAAACGTATAACAAATGTACGTAAAGAAGAACTTATCCTTAAGATTTTAGATTATCAAGCAGCAAATCCCTCTCCCGCTGTAAAGGATCAAGAACAAAAAGAAACAAAAAGACAAAGGAGAAGAAGAGTACCTGTTCCTGCTGCCAAATACAAACCCGGTGAAGAAAAAGTTATCAAATCGGATATCAAGCATGATACAGATAAAAAAGACTTTTCAAAAGAAAGCTCAACCCCTAAAGTAGAAAATAAATCAAATGATTTATTTAGTCAGCAAGCTGATAAATTTACTAATGTTAATGACACAAGGGAATCTAATAAAGAGAAAATTCCTTTCGAAAGAAAAGAACGCACACCATTTGAGAGAAAAGAGAAAAAGCCTTTTGAAAGAAAAGAACGTTCTAATTTTGAAAGAAAAGATAGAAATTACGATAATAACAAATCTTCAGAAAAATATTCTAAACCGGAAAAAACTAAGCAAGAATTTACTCCAAAGAAAAAGGAATCTTCTTATCTTAATGAATATGAAGGCATTAGTTCTAGTCATGGCGTTTTAGAAATAATGCCTGATGGATATGGTTTTCTAAGATCTTCAGATTATAACTATCTTAATTCACCAGATGATATTTATGTATCTCAATCTCAAATTAAACTTTTCGGATTAAAAACAGGTGACACTATAAAAGGTACTATTCGTCCTCCAAAGGAAGATGAAAAATATTTTCCTCTAATTAAAATAGAGAAAATAAATGGTTTAGACCCTGAACAAATCAGAGATCGTATTCCATTTGACTTTTTAACACCACTTTTTCCAAAGAGTAAATTTAAATTAACAGGGCATCCAAAAGAAAGCATCTCCACTAGATTAATAGATTTATTTGCTCCAATAGGAAAAGGACAAAGAGGACTTATAGTAGCGCAGCCAAAAACTGGTAAAACTGTTCTACTCAAAGAAGTTGCTAATGCAATTGCATATAATCATCCTGAGGTATACTTAATAATATTGCTAATTGACGAACGTCCCGAGGAAGTTACAGACATGCAACGAAGTGTAAATGCTGAAGTTATAGCATCTACATTTGACGAACCTGCCGATAGACATGTAAAAATTGCAAATTTAGTCTTAGAAAAAGCAAAACGCCTTACTGAAAGTGGACATGATGTTGTTATCTTATTAGATTCAATAACACGTTTGGCGAGAGCATATAATACTGTTGCTCCTGCTTCTGGAAAAGTACTTTCTGGTGGTGTTGAAGCTAATGCTCTTCAAAAGCCTAAACGCTTCTTTGGAGCTGCAAGACAAATTGAAGACGGCGGTTCTCTAACTATTATTGCTACAGCACTTACCGAAACAGGTTCTAAGATGGATGAAGTTATCTTTGAAGAGTTTAAAGGTACTGGTAATATGGAACTTCAATTAGACAGAAAACTTTCTAACAAAAGAATTTATCCTGCTATTGATATAGTAGCATCTTCAACTCGTAGAGATGACTTATTATTAGACAAAGATTCACTTCAAAGATTGTGGATATTAAGAAACCACCTTGCTGATATGAATCCAATAGAAGCAATGGAATTCTTAAGAGATAAGATAAAATACACATCTTCAAATGAAGAATTTTTAACTTCTATGAATGGATAAATCTTATTCATAAAAGTGATTAAAATTATTATAAAAAAATGCCGAGCCAAATAATGGTCTCGGCATTTTTTATTATCTTTGTGTTCCATTATTAACCTCAAATTAGAACAACTAATCATATAAATATGACACATTTAAAAGTAGGTGATATTGCTCCGGAATTCGAAGCAGTTGACGAGCAAGGAAATACTATTAAATTATCTGATTATAGAGGAAAGAAATTAATACTTTTTACATATCCAAAGGCTATGACACCAGGTTGTACTGCAGAAGCATGTAACTTAAGTGACAATTATAAATTACTGACAAACAAAGGTTTTGCAATCTTAGGATTAAGTGCTGATGACACGAAAAAACAAATTCGTTTTAAAGAAAAGTACAACTTCCCCTACCCACTAATTCCTGATACAGAAAAAATAATTCTTAATCTTTATGGAGCCTGGGGATTGAAAAAAATGTATGGTAGAGAATATGAAGGAATTTATAGAATTACGTTTATCATTGACCAAGAAGGTAAAATTGAAAAGATTTTCGAAAAGGTAAAAACCAAAGAACATGCTGCTCAAATTTTAGCAGAATATTAAAATCAAATTATAAATATTTTAACATAAATAATATGGCAAAGGATGCAAAAGCTGAAAAATTAAAAGCACTTCAGCTAACTTTAGATAAAATTGATAAAAACTATGGCAAAGGAAGCGTAATGCGTCTTGGTGATAATGCTGTTATAGACATCGACTATATTCCTACAGGAAGTATTGGATTAGACATAGCTTTAGGTGTAGGTGGCTTACCAAGAGGACGAATCATTGAAGTATACGGCCCCGAGTCATCAGGTAAAACTACATTGGCTATTCATGCTATTGCTGAAGCACAAAAATTAGGAGGTATTGCTGCATTTATTGATGCAGAACACGCCTTTGACCGTTTTTATGCTGAGAAATTAGGCGTAGATACTGAGAACCTTCTAATTTCTCAACCCGATTATGGTGAACAAGCTTTAGAAATTACTGAAAGTTTGATACGTTCCGGAGCAATTGATATCATAGTAATCGACTCTGTGGCAGCTCTTACTCCTAAAAGTGAAATTGAAGGTGAAATGGGTGATTCCAAAATGGGACTTCAGGCCAGACTTATGTCTCAGGCTCTTCGTAAACTGACAGGAACAATTAATAAAACAGGTGCTACTTGTATCTTTATTAACCAATTACGTGAAAAAATTGGTGTAATGTTTGGAAATCCGGAAACTACAACTGGTGGTAATGCTCTTAAATTTTACTCAAGTATTAGAATTGATATCCGTCGTTCTACTCAAATTAAAGATGTTGATAAAGTTTTAGGAAATAGAGTAAAAATTAAAGTTGTTAAAAATAAAATTGCTCCTCCTTTCCGTACTGCTGAGCTTGATATTATTTACGGTGAAGGCTTCTCTAAAGTTGGTGAACTCGTTGACCTTGGTGTTAATTACAATATCGTCAAGAAAAGTGGATCATGGTTCTCTTATGGTGAAACTAAATTAGGCCAAGGTAGAGAATCCGTAAAACAACTTTTAAGAGATAATCCTGAACTTGCAGAAGAAATTGAAATCAAAATCAAAGACGCTGTAAAAGAATTATAGGTGTTTTATAAAACTGAATGCATATATTAGAATTTATGGAATTAAACTCTATTATTAATGTATTCAGTTTTGTATTTTTTAATAATATTCTAATTTATTAATATGCGATTATTATTTAGTAGTTTTATCCTAATTAGCTTGGTTGTTATTTCTTCTTGTGGAAATAGTAATGTGAAAAAAACAAAAGCTCCTATCAATAAAATTGAAGAACTTTCAAAAAATATTCAATCAAATCCTAATAAGCTAGAGTTATATATCGAAAGAGCAAACTTATATATACAAAAAAATAACATCAATAATGCAATTATTGATTATCAGAAAGCAATAAGTATTGCTCCTGACAGTATTACATACTATATGAAAATTGCAGATTTATTTTTGCAACAAGGACAGATAAAAAACACTCTAGATATTCTTAATAAAGTTACTAAAGTAAACCCTAACTACACTCAAGCATGGATAAAAATAGGAGAAATTCACCTTATGTTTAAGAAATATCCTGAGGTATTTAAATATGCTAATAAAGCTTTAGAAATTGATCCTTATAATGATAAGGCTTTTTTCTTAAAGGCATATGCTTATAAAGAAAATGCCGATACAAATAAAGCAATTGATAATTTTCAACAATGTTTAAAATTCAATCCCAACAATTACGAAGCTAATGTGGAACTTGGAATTCTATTTATGGGTTTGAAAAACAAACTTGCTATCAACTATTTTGAAAATGCTATTTCACTTGATAGCAGTAAAATACTGGCATACTATGATTTGGGACTATTTTACCAAGATAATGATATGCTCAATGAGGCAATGGCAACCTATAAAAAACTAAATAAAATTGACCCTTCATTTCCAAATAGCTATTATAATATTGGATATATCTATCTGCAAATACTTAATATCTCTGAAGAATCAATTCCTTATTTTACAAAAGCAATAGAAGTCAAACCTGACTATTATCAAGCTTATTTTAATTTAGGACTTGCTCATGAAAAACTTGGTGATATATTAAATGCAGAAAAAAACTATAAAGAAGCATTGCGAATAAATCCAAATTATAATCATGCTATAACAGCATTAAATAGAGTTCAGGAAATAATCAATAAATAAACCCAAAATATATAACATTATGAAAACTAGTATATTTTCATTTCTAATCTTAGCAATAGTATTATTTTCATGCGACAATATTACTACTGAAAAGAAAGATGCAAATTTCCAACAGAAAACAACAACAGACGAAACATCAATTGATAAAATCACTTCTGATGGTATAATGACACCGGAAGTATTATGGTCTTTAGGAAGAGTTTCCGATATTCAAATTTCACCAGATGGTAGCAAGATTTTATTTGGAATAAGCAAATATAGCGTTAAAGAAAACAAAGGTGATAGAAATCTTTACATAATGGATATTGACGGAACCAACCTTAAACAGATTACTAATTTCAAAGGTAGTGAATATAACGGAGTATGGCGCCCTGACGGTAAGATGATTGGTTTTTTATCTCATAAAAGCGGAAGTACTCAAATATGGGAAATGAATATTGATGGTAGTAATTTAAAACAGTCAAGTAATATTAAAGGTGGTATTACAGCTTTCAAATACAGTCCTAAAGGAGATAAAATTCTTTATACTGCTGATGTAAAAGTTGACAATAATATCCATGATATTTACCCTGATTTACCAAAAGCAAATGCAAAAATTTATGACGAACTCATGTATCGACATTGGGATCATTGGGCAGATGAGTTTTACAGTCATGTATTTGTAACAGACTACAAAAATGGAAGCATAAGCAATGGTAATGACTTAATGAAAGGAGAACGCTATAATGCGCCACGTGAACCTTTTAATGGAATGGAAGATATCAATTGGAGCCCTGATGGTAGTAAAGTTTCTATCAGTTATAAAAGACTTACGGGTAAAAATTATGCACTAAGTACAAATTCTGAGGTATATATTTATAATCTTGAAAATGGTAGCAATCAATGCATTACAAAGGATGGCTTTGAGGGCTATGATGATGGCGCTACGTGGTCTCCTAATGGAAAAATGATTGCGTGGAGCAGTATGGCAACACCAGGCTTTGAATCTGATAAAAATAGAATTATGATTCATAATTTTGAAACAGGAGAAACAATAGATTACAGTAAAGGCTTTGATCAAAGTTCTAGTAGTTTTGTTTTTAGTGCTGATTCTAAAACACTATATTTTATTTCAGGAATTGAAGCTACATATCAAATATACTCTCTTGATATTGCCAGTAAATCTATCAAACAAATCACTAAAGGAGATCATAATTATAACTCAGTAGCAGTAGCAGGAAATAAGTTGATTGGCACAAAAATGAGCATGATATATCCTACTGAGATTTATTCTATTGATAATAATGGTAATGAAAAACAGATTAGCTTTATAAATAAAGAAATTCTTGATAAAATAACACCAGCGAAATTTGAAAAACGCTGGGTGGCAACCACTGATGGAAAGAAGGAATTGGTATGGGTTATATTCCCTCCTAACTTCGATAAAACTAAAAAATACCCTACTTTATTATACTGTCAAGGAGGACCACAATCGGCAGTAAGTCAATTTTTTAGTTATCGATGGAATTTCCAAATAATGGCTTCAAATGGTTATATTGTAGTAGCTCCAAACCGAAGAGGTTTACCTACTTTTGGACAAGAATGGAATGATCAGATAAGCGGTGACTACGGTGGACAAAATATGGATGATTACCTTTCTGCAATCGATGCTGTTGCCAAAGAAGATTATGTAGATAATAATAATCTTGGAGCTATAGGCGCCAGCTATGGCGGATATAGTATTTATTGGTTGGCAGGACATCACGAAGGTAGATTTAAAGCTCTAATTTCGCATTGCGGAATTTACGATTTACCAAGTATGTATACTAGTACTGAAGAAACATTCTTTGTTCATCATGATTTAGGAGGTGCTGTTTGGGATAAACCACAGCCAAAAAGTTATACAGAATTCAATCCTGCTAATTTTATTGGAAATTGGGACACACCTATCCTAGTAATTACCGGTGGCAATGATTTCAGAATTCCTTATACTCAATCTATGCAAGCATTTAATGCTGCTCAACTTCATGATATTCCAAGTAGATTCTTATTCTTCCCTAATGAATCACATTTTGTAGTTCAACCTCAAAATTCTATTCTATGGCAAAGAGAATTTAAAGGATTTCTTGATAAATATCTTAAAAATTAAATAATTAATAAGTTTTATTAAAAAGATAATTTTAGATGAGATTTATTTGCCACTTTCTTAAAATGAAAGTGGCAAATTACATTACCAAAGTTTATTAAATATGTAAATCAAAGTAATTATTAATGGATTATATTATAGGAATATTTTTTCTGTTAGCAGCAATATTTGCTATTTATAAAATTAAAATGTTTGGAACTAAAGGAATATCTAAACAATGGTTTATAATTGCTTTTGCTGTCAAAGTGATTTTAGCAGCTATAATGTTTTCTATGTATTCAAGAAATATTGAAGTACGGAAGAACGCCGATATTTTTAGGTATTACAAAGACTCAAAAGTAATTTCAAATACATTAAAATCTAATCCTGCCAATTACTTTAAACTAATGTTGGGATATGACAACCAAAACTCAGACCTTTTACCTTATTATAAGTCAATGAATAATTGGGAATACAGTAATAACAATCAATTATTCTCGAATAACAGACTTATAATAAGATTTTTAGCATTTATTAATATATTTACTTTTGGTAGTTATTTTGCTGACATTGTTATTGCCATTTTTCTATCATTTATGGGCTTATTTTGGATATTTAGATTTTATAATTACCATATTGATAATAGAAAATGGATAATCTTTGCCATTGTATTTTTCTTTCCATCAATAGCTTTTTGGAGTTCTGGAATTCTAAAAGAAAGTTTATTATTTTTCGCCTTAGGCTTACTACTAAATTGCGGTAATTATGCTTTAAAAAAACAAAAACCAATTTTGCGAACTATAATAGTTTTTATTGCATTATCAATTATTTTCAATATAAAAGCTTTTGTGTTTTTTATTTTACTACCTCCATTAATAGCATATTTATGGAACAAATTTAAACCCGGTAGAAGAACTATTATTCCATATTTTATCCTTAGTTTTATAGCATTTAGTTTTGCCAGTGAATCTAGCAAGATAATAGATACAGGAGTATTTGACTTGCTGATAAATAAACAATTAGACTTTACTGAAGTAGCAATAAACACCAAAGCTAATAGCCTTATTAGTCCAATTTTATTTAATGTTACTCCCCTTTCGGTTGTCCTAAATTCGCCTATAGCACTAATAAATACACTCTTTAGACCAATGTTGTGGGAGACTACAAACTTACAAATGACAGCAGCTGCAATGGAAAATTTACTTCTTTTAATACTAATTTTTCTTATCGTGATATTTCCAAGTAAGAATGTCAATAATAAAAATCTATTTTGGTTTGGTTTAGTTTTTTCATTGAGTTATATGGTAATTATTGGATTAAGTACACCAGTATTAGGGGCATTATCAAGATATCGAGTTCCAGCTTTATTATTTTTGTTATTGTCCTTGGTACAACTTATTGAAATTGATAGGATTGTAGAATTATTCAAAAAGAATACTAAATAATTAATAATGGTAAATAAACTAAAAAAGATATACATATTCTCATTTATCGCTATACTGGTTTTATTGACACTTTTATACTTTAACAAATCTAAGCACAAACAAGATTCAATATTTTCCAATATACAATTAAATGAAGAACCAATACTTCCCAAAGGAAAATACTCTCCAAAACTAAAGCTCAGAAAGAATAGTTATAGATTGCACCGCAAAGTAGCTAAAAGAAAAGGTACAGATGTAATTAATAGTTTTGATGAACTTACGCAATATATTAACAATGGTGAATTGATTAAGATAGAGAACAAACAAGGCTACGTAATACACAAATTGACCCATAGTAAGCCCTATTTAACCAAGAATTCGGCAAAGATATTAGAACAAATAGGACAACAATTTTATGCAGACACAGATGGTAAATCATATTTTACCGTAACCTCTCTTACAAGATCAAGTGGATCACAAAAAAAATTAAATAAGAGTAACATTAACGCTACAAAAGGTATAAGCACTCATTGCTATGGAGTTTCGTTTGATATTTCTTATATGCGCTTTAATGGAAAAAAAGAATGGAATGATCCGTTAAAAGTGAAGCTAGAATTAATACTTGCACAGTTACAGAAAGAAGGTAAAATTTATGTTCTCAGAGAGAAACAATCTGCTTGTTACCACATTACAGCAAGATAAAAAAAAGAGGCAATCTATTTTGTGACAGCCTCTTTTAACACTATAAGAATAAAATTGATTTATTTTTTCAATTCAGCATTTATCTTTTTAAGATTCTCTAAATCTTTTGTTTGTTGATAAATACCTCTTAACATAATCATTGTGTTTCTATCAGTAGAGTCAAGCTTATGACATTTCTCAAGATAAGGCTTTGCTTCCAAAAGTAGATCAGTAGCCTCCTTCATTTTAGCATTATATTCCTTTGAAGCTGACAATGGTAAATTATTAGCATCAGTAATCAAGATGGCAGCTTTATTATTAAGCATAGCACCCAAGTTATAAGCAGCATCAAAATAATCAGGCTTAAGCTCTAAAGCTTTAAGATAAGAAGCTTTACCATTATCAAATGCAATTTTTCTTGCTTCAGGAGTTGACGCAGTGTCATTCACCATTTTATCGTAGTTAGCACCAATAGCAAATTGTAATTGTGCATTTTTGGGATCTTTAGCAGCTGCTTGTTTCAATATAATTTCAGCTTCTTTAGCATTATCTGATTGTAGGTAAATATTTGCTTCAGTAAGAAGTAAATTCTGATTTTCAGGGATAATGGATCTACCAACTTTTATAACCTCAAGAGCCTTATCAATGTTATTAGCTCCAATATATAGATAAGCCAAACTCATATATAAATTAGCATTATCGGTTTTATTATCAACTAATTTAGTATAATACTTTATTGCAGTAGCAGTATCTTTCATTGATTCAGCAGCATAACCAGTATACAAAATCAAATTATCATCTTTAGTACCCAATTCATTGTAAATCTTTTCAGCAAATTCAAAGTTATACAAAGCTTTTTCAAGGTCTTTAGCCTGGAAAAACTCAACACCATTATTATAGAAAAATTTTGCTACTCTATCTAATCCTATTTCTGCATTTTGTGGATTAAGCTCAATCTTGAAAAACTTAGGATCTAATTTAATAGACTCTTTATAAGAATCATAAGCAACTTCTAATAACTTGCCATCATCTTTAGCTTTAAACCCCTCTTCTCCAGGAAATTCATAATGATCAACCTTTCCATTAGACATATAAATAATTAGATCGAAATTATAATACCAACGTTCACCGTTTTCTAATTTTCTATAATTTCTCTTGCTAATTGCCTCACCTAATCTCTTTACAACTTCATCACCACTCACACCTTTCTCAATTCCGTCAGTCATATGAGAGAATGTAAATAGCTGAAGATAGATATTACCTCTATAAAACCACGTTTTGGCTTCAACTTTAGTGTCTTCATTAAGAATTGCCTTATCAATTTCATCTTTTGCTTTATCAGGCATTCCATTTTTCAAATAACCATAGGCCGATGCAACAACATTGCTCTGTGCCATACTTACATTTGCAACAATAGCAAATGTTAACATCAATATTAATTTTCTCATCAGTATAAAATTTAGTATTTAATCTTGTAATAATTATATTAATAAACAAATAATGAGCCAAAGATACAACAATCATATCTTTAACTCATTATACAAATCTAATCTTCTGTATTAGTATCTTGTTCGTTGTCCTCAGCCTTGCTTTCTGTATCCGAAGTACTATCAACAGATTCTTCAGAGCTAACGTTTTCCTCAAGATTTTCAGGGTCCTCTTCTTCGTCCATATGGCTCACTTTAGCAACAGCAGCTATTGCATCACCTTCTTGTAGTTTTATTAGCCTTACGCCTTGAGTTGCTCTACCCATAACCCGCATATCAGTTACTGCCATTCTAATAACAATACCTGATTTATTAATAATCATAATATCATCAGTATCACTAACCTCCTTCAAGGCAATCAGCTTACCTGTTTTATCAGTGATATTGATAGTTTTAACACCTTTTCCTCCTCTATTTGTTATTCTATAATCTTCTACAGATGAACGTTTTCCGTATCCATTCTCAGAAACAACTAAAATATTAGATTCAGCACTAGAGACACAAATCATTCCTACCACTCTATCCCCTTCTTCCATTCTGATTCCTCTAACTCCACTAGCATTTCTGCCCATTGGTCTAACTTTCTCCTCTGGGAATCGTATTGCACGACCAGAATGGAGTGCCATCATAATATCACTCTTGCCATCAGTAAGCTTAGCTTCTATTAATTCATCTCCTTCTCTAACAGTAATAGCATTAATACCATTAACTCTAGGACGAGAATATGCTTCCACAGTTGTCTTCTTAATAACTCCATTCTTCGTAGCCATTATTATATAGTTGTTGTTTATATAATCTTGGTCTTTAATATCTTTAATAGTAATAAATGCTTTTACATTATCATTTCTATCAATATTTATCAAATTCTGTATTGCTCTTCCTTTTGACGTTTTACCACCTTCAGGAATTTCAAAAACTCTCATCCAAAATACTTTACCAAATTCCGTAAAGAATAACATATAATTATGATTTGTAGAAGTAAATATATACTCAATAAAATCTTCGTCCCTAGAGCTGGAACCTCTACTACCTCTACCACCTCTGTTCTGGATTCTATATTCAGAAAGTGGAGTTCTTTTAATATAACCCATATGCGAAATAGTAACAACTACTTTCTCATTAGGTATAGTATCCTCTATTCGGAAATCTTCGGCAGAATACTCAATTTTACTCTTACGATCATCACCATATTTTTCTTTAATCTCTACAAGTTCCTCTTTGATGATTTCCATTCTCCTTTCCTTACTTGCAAGAATTTCTTTAAGAGAATCTATCAATTTCATTAATTCGTCGTAATCTTTTTTAACTTTTTCAACCTCCATTCCGGTAAGCTTTTGCAACCTCATATCAAGTATTGCTCTAGCTTGAATTTCAGATAACGTAAAAGTCTCCATTAAACCATTTCTAGCCTCTTCAGGAGTTTTAGAAGCACGAATCAATTTTATTACTTCGTCAAGATTATTTAACGCAATAATTAATCCTTCTAATATATGAGCCTTCTTTTCAGCTTCTTTCAACTCGTATTGTGTTCTTCTAATCACAACCTCATGGCGATGTTCAACAAAATGCTTAATAATATCATAAAGATTAAGCATCATAGGACGGCCTTTTACCAAAGCAATACTATTGATACTAAACGAAGACTGCAAAGCAGTGTATTGATATAGTTTGTTGAGAACAACATTAGTGACAGCATCTTTTCGTAGTTCATATACTACCCTTATACCATTTCTATCACTTTCGTCTCTAATATCTGCAATTCCTTCTATCTTCTTAGAATTTACTAAATCAGCAGTTTTCTTTATCATATCAGACTTATTCACCTGATAAGGGATAGAAGTAACTATAATTTTATCTCTAGAACCATTTACTCCTTCTTCTAAAGTGCTTTCTCCTCGCATTACAATTCTTCCACGACCAGTCTCATAAGCATCCCTAACTCCTTCATACCCGTATATTACTCCACCTGTTGGAAAATCAGGAGCCTTGATATACTGCATTAATTCAGGAATAGTAATATCGTTATTATCAATATATGCAATACATCCGTTAATACTTTCAGTAAGATTGTGAGGAGCCATATTTGTTGCCATCCCCACAGCAATACCTGAAGTACCATTTACCAATAAGTTTGGAATTCGTGTTGGAAGTACTGTAGGTTCTTTTAATGTGTCATCAAAGTTTAACTGAAAATCAACTGTATCTTTATCTAAATCACCGAGCATCTCTTCTGATATCTTCCTCAATCTAGCTTCAGTATAACGCATTGCTGCCGGACTATCACCATCAATAGAACCAAAGTTACCTTGTCCATCTACTAAAGGATATCGCAATGACCAATCTTGTGCCATACGCACCATAGTATCATATACCGAACTATCACCATGTGGGTGATACTTACCCAAAACTTCACCAACAATTCTTGCCGATTTTTTATGTGGTTTATTAGAATATACACCTAAATCAAGCATTCCAAAAAGAACTCTTCTATGCACTGGTTTAAAACCATCTCTTACATCAGGTAAAGCTCTGCTCACAATCACTGACATAGAGTAATCGATATATGCTGATTTCATCTGTTTTTCGATATCAACATTAACAATATGCCCGTGATTAAACTCTACATTTTCTAAATTTTCGTTATTTCCTTCTTCGGTCATCGTATATTATTTATAAAATATTGTCAAATATAATGTATTTGTTTGATTTTCAATAATTTAAATTACTGTTTTAATTCTGAAAACCAGTTTACGAATTTAATAAAAAATGACTTAGAATTAACATAAAATCCTGCTTTTATTATAAACAAATTCTTGTTGAAAAACTTAGACTATAATCAACTGATTATATATGTACTATATACTCTATATAAATAATTTTTATATGTATATAAACACAAATAAGTGAATATTTGGATATGACTTTTTAGAGCTAAGAATAAAAGAATAATATCGACTATATTTCAACCAAATATTAACTAGTTAACCCACATTATTCATTCAGAAACAAAGAATAGTTTAATATTAACGCAATCTATCAGCAGCTTTAACTAGCTTTTCATCTTTTCTAATACTTCTGTTAGCAAGAATAAGCAATATTATAGTAACTATAGGAATATATGCTCCAAAATCATAAACCACCTTTTCATTTACATCTGCCAATTGACCTACCATATCAGCATAAACAAATATGCTAATTAACAGAGCAATATTGACAAGAATATTAAACATATTTATTTTTAACTGCTGACTTCTATTTTTATATCTAAATATACTTACTCCTGCCAATACACCAAGTAAAGCCGATAGAATTGCTATAGGCCAAATATTTGGAAGATCAGCACTAAAAGGCAGTTCTTCTACTCCTTCAAAACGAAAAACACCCATATAAAAAACTCTTTCACCTGCCTGAAAAATTACCAAAGGTAAAAATGAAAAAACTGCAACTGCAACAAATACTAAACCTAAAAATACGCTTTGAATTCTCTGAATCATAATATCAAAAATTGAAATATTTTAGCTCTTTAAATTAGTTGCAAATATATATCAAATCCTAAGAAAACCAGAAATAAATATTTTTTAATATTATAAATAATTCACCTTAGCATCAATAAGTTGAATTTTGCTAAATTGTGCCTGCAAGAAAACTCTACAAGTTCACAATTGTTTCTTTTAAGAATATCCTTAACTTTCTAACTGGTTGATACTCAAACACCAAAACTTTTTAAAGAAATAAAGCTCTCTACTATAATATTCCAATTCTAAAAATTTGACAGTTTTCTTACAAGCACTAAATAATTGAAAGAAGAACAAATAAAAGTCCACAAAAAAATATTCAATTAATTTATCAACAAACGATTTTACCTCTACCATTTTTTATAATTTTACAGACCATTTTTTTTGTTAAAACATACCAATATGTATATAATTTTCGATACAGAAACCACTGGTTTACCCGATAATTTCAAAGCTCCTGTAAGTGATAGCGACAATTGGCCCAGAATGGTACAAATTGCATGGCAAGTACATGATAAAAAAGGTAAGCTCATTGAAGTAAAAAATTATATAATTAAACCTGAGGACTACGAAATCCCTTATGATGTAGTTAAAATTCATCAAATTACAACTGAAAGAGCAGAAAAATTCGGCATGGATTTAACTTTTGTATTAGAAGAATTTTCCAAAATTGCATCTAAATGTAATTTTCTTGTTGGTCACAATGTGAGTTTTGACAATAATATTTTAGGAGCAGAATATTACAGAAAAAACATCAAGAATCCATTAACAGACATTCCTTCTATCGATACAATGCAGTTTTCAGTGAATTACTGCGCAATACCAGGAAGAAAAAATGGTGGTTTTAAATATCCTAAACTTGAAGAACTTCATAAAAAGTTGTTTAATGAAAGTTTTGGCTTAGCTCATAATGCAGCTGCTGATGTTGAAGCTACTGCCAGATGTTTTTTAGAACTGCATAGGCTTAATATAATTACTGCCAATGATTTAAAACTTTCTGATAAAGAGTATCAAGAATTTTTGCAGAATAATCCAAAAACAATAAAAGCAATTGGTTTAGACACTAAGCCATACAATCCCAACGACTTAGATGAAAACGCAGATAATTCTTCATCAAGTGAAACAGATAGTATTAAAAATGAACAAAAGACAATTCCTCAAGAAAACACTTCTTTTGTACATCTACACCTTCATACACAGTATTCTATTTTAGACGGTTTAACAAAGATCAAAAAGCTTGTCAAAAAAGCTAAAGATTTAAACTATAAAGCTGTAGCTATTACCGACCACGGAAACATGTTTGGTGTTAAAGAATTTCACAAAAACATGATGAGTGAAGGTATCAAACCAATACTTGGAATGGAAGCCTATGTCGCTTACAGAACTCATCTTGATAAAGAAAATATCGACAAGAAAAGATATCATTTAGTACTTTTAGCTAAAAACGAAATTGGGTATAAAAATCTTATCAAACTATCTAGTATTTCCTTTTCTGATGGTTATTATTATAAACCAAGAATAGATAAAGACTTACTTCGAAAGTATCATGAAGGAATAATTGCCACTTCAGCATGTCTAGGAGGAGAAATTCCTCAAAAACTTATGAGCAATGGTTTTGATGAAGCAGAAAAATCTTTATTAGAATACAAAGAGATTTTCGGAGATGATTTCTATCTTGAGATTCAAAGACATCAAGCTACTGACCCTGAGATGAATACACAAACTATTCGAGATCAGAATTTTGTAAATAAAATTATTTTAGAGTTAGCTAAAAAGCATAATGTAAAATATATTGCCACAAATGATGTTCACTATTTAAATGAGGAAGATTATATAGCTCACGACAGACTTATTTGCTTAAATACCGGCAAAGATATCGATGACCCAAAAAGGACAAGATATACCGGACAAGAATGGTTTAAAAGTACTGAAGAAATGAATAAGGTATTTGGAGATTTACCCGAAGCATTAGCTAACACTCAAGAAATAGCTGAAAAAATAGAGACCTTTGAACTAGACAAAACTCCAATAATGCCAGACTTCTTGCTTCCAGATGGTTTTGCAAATGAAGATGATTACCTTAGACATATTACTTATGAAGGCGCTCATAATAGATGGGGAAAAAAACTTGATACTGAAACCATAACAAGGTTAGATTTTGAACTGGATACAATCAAGAAAATGGGATTCCCTGGATATTTTTTAATTGTATGGGATTTCTTGAAAGCTGCACGAGAAATGGGAGTTTCTGTAGGTCCCGGAAGAGGAAGTGCTGCTGGTTCTGCCGTGGCCTATTGCCTGAAAATAACAGACATAGATCCATTAAAATACAATCTGCTTTTTGAAAGATTTCTTAATCCTGATCGTATATCAATGCCCGATATTGATATTGATTTTGATGACGAAGGAAGAGATCGAGTATTGCAATGGGTTAAGAATAAATATGGAGCAAAAAGAGTAGCACACCTAATCACTTTCGGTTCTATGGCCGCAAAATCTGCTATTAGAGATGTTGCCAGAGTACAAAAACTACCACTTCCTGAGGCTGACAAACTAGCTAAATTAGTTCCCGAAAAACCAGGTACAAATTTAGAATCTGCTTTTAATGATGTCCCTGAGCTTATGAGTGAGCTTAAAGAAGGCAGCGAGGAAAATCGCTCGGTACTTGACTTTGCTCAACGACTTGAAGGTTCAGTAAAAAGTACAGGAACGCATGCTTGTGGTATTATTATTAGCAAAGATGACCTTGACAACTATGTACCTATCACTAATGTAAAAGATAGCGTATTAGACTATGCAACTCAATATGATGGACATTATATTGAATCTATTGGCCTGTTAAAAATGGATTTTCTAGGTCTAAAAACTCTCACCATTATTAAAGATGCAATTGCTAACATCAAACTTTCAAAAGGTGTAGATGTAGATATAGATCATATTTCGCTTGAAGATAAAAAAACATTTGAACTTTACAGCAAAGGAGAAACATCCGGTCTCTTTCAATTTGAATCTGACGGAATGAAGAAGCATCTTCAAAACTTAAAGCCAAGTAAATTTGAAGATCTAATAGCAATGAATGCTTTATATCGTCCTGGACCAATGGAATATATTGATAGCTTTATTGCTCGTAAACATGGAAAAGAAAAAATCACCTACGACCTCGAAGGCATGGAGGAATACCTTGATGAAACATATGGTATTACTGTATATCAAGAGCAAGTAATGCTTCTTGCTCGTAAGCTTGGAGGCTTTAGTCGTGGGGAATCTGACTCATTGCGAAAAGCAATGGGAAAGAAAATAAAATCCATGATGGATGAATTAAAAATTAAATTCTTTGATGGTTGTAAAAAAAATGGTCATGATTTAAAGAAAGTAGAGAAAGTATGGCATGACTGGGAAGCATTTGCTAAATATGCATTTAACAAATCACATGCTACTTGTTATTCCTATGTATCATATCAAACAGCTTATCTAAAAGCTCACTACCCTGCTGAATTTATGGCTTCAGTTTTAAGCCACGAACTTAAAGATATTAGCAAACTCAATCTGTACCTAAATGAATGTAACAGAATGGGCATAAAAGTACTTGGGCCAAACATCAATGAAAGTTATTCAAACTTCACAGTAAATGCCCAAGGCGAGATTCGTTATGGAATGGCTGGCATTAAAGGTGTTGGAGAAACTGCTGTTGAAACAATTGTAAAAGAAAGAAAGGAAAATGGAAACTTTAAAGATATTTTTGATTTTATAGCGCGGGTAAATTTACGTTCTGTAAATAAAAGAGCCATTGAAGCCCTAGCAATTTCAGGAGGTTTTGACGAAATACAACCTAATGTGCATCGTGCACAATATTTTGCTGCCTATAATGAAAATGAAACTTTTATAGAAAGGTTAATTAAACATGGCAACAAGGTACAAAGTATGGCAAATTCGTCACAAGCTTCTCTTTTTGGAGATATGGAAGAGGTGCAAATTCAAAATCCGGAATTCCCTGAAGCTGAAAGATGGAGCAATCTTAAACAATTAAATTTAGAAAAAGAGCTTATTGGTTTTTATTTAAGTGGTCATCCCCTTGATATCTACAAAGATACTTTTAAATATTTTATAAGTGATACTACTGCTAATATTCATGATTTTATTAAAAATAAAAGTAAAAAGCATGTGAGATTTGGTGGTATTGTGACAAGAAGCATTACGAAAGAGGCTATTAGTAGTGGCAATAAATATGGATTTTTTACTGTTGAAGATAAAACAGGAAATGTTGAATTTCCACTTTTTACAGACAAATTTTTGAAATATAATCACCTGTTACAAATTGACAATTTCGTCTATGTGGAAGGTAATATCAAAGAATCATACAGAGATAAAGATAAGATAGAATTAAACATTGAACATATTGATTTGCTTGATAAAGTTATAGACAACAAAGCTAAAAAATTTAATATTCAGATTATTTTAGACGAATTAGATATTAATTTAGTACAAGAGATTGTTTCACAAGTAAAAAACAATCCGGGCAATGTAGGAATTAATATTTTCTTTAAGGATGGTAATAGTTTTCTTGAAATGAAACCAAAGAAAATAAAAGTCGATGCTAAAGAATTTCTAAAATTTCTTAAAACAAAACCTAATATTGTCTATAAATTAGTATAGATATAAATTAAAATATCGCGTTATTTTTTTCACTAAAAACAAACTCTCATAATAGCCCTAACTCAGCTATTTGCAATAAATATGGCATGCTAATGATTTTATATGAGATAAATATTATACCAAATTCAGACTATTATTCTTCAATGTATTTTCTTCCTAAATCACCTTTCAATATTTTAACAAAATCACTTTTTACACCAGGAACTCTAAAGAAGAAATATATACCGACAAAAATTGATGATAATGCAATAAATGCAAAAACATACAATGTGTTTTTATTTGTTAATTGCATAATCACTTCATAAACTACTGAAGCCAATAGTATAAAAATAAACACTGAAATATTTAAATATCCCAAAGAATCACCAAGCAATCTACCCTTTACTCTATCTTGAATATAAGCATTAAGTGGCACTTTATAAAAACCAGCAAAAAAAGCAGTTAAGAAAATCAAGAATTGAAACAAATACAAATCAGGCTTTAGAATAATTATTAATAATGAACTTATTCCCAATCCAATACTTCCAATAAAAACGTATCCAAGATGTACAATTTTCCCTGATAGCCAACCAGTAAAAATAGCACCGGCAGCAATACCAACTGCGGCTATAGCCATAGTATATCCCACAACAGTATTTGAAACTTCCAGTATTTCAATACCATGAGTTTTAATAACAAATTGTACAAGTGCTCCAATTAGCCAAAACATTGACAAACCAAAAACAGCATAGTTAACACCTGGAAAATTATTATTTAATTTATATTGTTTGTAAATAAAAGACCAAAAAAACATAGTCCCCTTAGGCTTATCCATTACCGGCGACTCATTAGCTTTAATAAATTTCGACATAATATATCCAAATACAGCAACTCCAACTAGAATATAGGACAAATAATCCAGCTGATAATGATCAGCCATGATTCCTGCTGCTACAGTACCTAATAAAACTCCAACAAAAGTTAACATCTCCATAGCTCCGGTTCCAAAAGGTATTCCCTCTACTCCTTTAATATCTCTTATAAGTCCATATTTTGCTGGAGAAAACAAAGCACTTTGAGTTCCCATAAGCAATACTGAGACCATAATGACAGGTAAATTATGATAATAGAAACCAGCAATTGCCACAAACATAATAGGGATTTCAGCTGCTTTTCCCCATACCATAATCATCTTTTTTTCGTACATTTTTGATAGTTTTCCGGCATAGGGTGAAATAATAATAAATGGCAACACTAACATTGCTCCTGCCACAGTCATTACTGTACTCTGTTCTGCTTTTTCAACCCAAGTAGAACCTACAAAAACAACTAACCATTTGATTAAGTTATCATTAAAAGTACTAAAAAAATTGGTAAAAAATAATGGCCACCACGAATATTTCTTTTCTTCTTCCATAACAATTTGTAAAATTTGGTCAAAGATAGGAAAATATTTTTCAAATCGGTAGATTGCGACCAGCAAATGCATTTTTTTGATTTATTAAAATAATATTCAAAAAAAGTTTTTTCATTACCCGCATTATGTATATAAAAGCAAAGCAAATTGTATCAATAAGCAATGAATAGCAAGGTGCAATGCAGGGAAACCCTCCCGAAACAAGTTCAGAACAGGCTGATTTAGATGACCTCAAATTTGGATATTCTTAGTCTTAATGCTTCAGCTACATTGAAAAACCTTCGAAATATTAGAATATTTCAACAGACTTTGGCACTTCGCATCTACTCAAAGCAAAATTTATGAATAATATATAATTACAAAATTATATTTTCATACTTTTTTAATATATCAAAGAAAAGAATTATTAAATTCGTGGCATAATATAAACACTAGATTTTACTATATGAACAAAGCAATTGATTACTTAGAACAAAACAAAGAAGTATTTCTTGAAGAATTATTTGAACTTATTAGAATACCATCTATAAGCTCCATTGAAGAAAATAAGCCCGATATGATAAGAATGGCAGAAGCATTGAAAGCAAAACTATTAGCTGCAGGAGCTGATAAGGCAAAGGTAATGCCAACGGAAGGCAATCCGGTTGTATATGCCGAAAAATTAATCGACCCCAGAAAGCCAACGGTTTTAGTATATGGACATTATGATGTTATGCCTGTTGACCCATTAGATTTATGGGATAGTCCTCCATTTGAGCCTGAAGTACGTGATGAAAAAATATTTGCTCGTGGAGCTGATGATGACAAAGGACAGTCATTTATGCATATTAAAGCCTTTGAAAGCATGGTAGCTAGCGACCTCCTTCCCGTTAATGTGAAATTTATGATTGAAGGAGAAGAGGAAATCGGGTCTCCAAGTTTAGGTAAATGGTGCGAACAAAATAAAGATATGCTAAAAGCCGATACTATTTTAGTTTCTGATACAGGAATGATAGCACAAGATATACCTTCGATAACTACAGGATTAAGAGGTTTAAGTTATGTGGAAGTAAAAGTTACCGGTCCGGATCATGATTTACATAGTGGTATTTTTGGTGGAGCAGTTGCAAATCCAGCCAATGAACTAGCCAAACTAATCGCTTCGCTAACAGACGAAAACAACCATATCACCATTCCAGGATTTTATGATGATGTTATAATTGTGAGTGATGATGAAAGAAAGAAAATGGCAAAAGCACCATTTGATTTAGAATCATATAAAAAAGCCCTTGACATTAAAGAAGTTTACGGCGAAAAAGGTTATTCTACAAATGAGAGAACAGGTATCAGACCTTCTCTTGACGTTAATGGTATATGGAGTGGTTATACTGGAGAAGGTGCCAAAACTGTACTTCCTTCGGTAGCACATGCAAAAATAAGCATGAGACTAGTACCAAATCAAGATAATGAAAAGATAAGCAAAATGGTAAAAGAACATCTTGAATCTATTGCACCTCCATATATTAAAGTTGAAGTTACACCGCTTCATGGAGGACAAGCTTACGTCTCTCCTATTACAATGCCTGCTTATAAAGCTGCAGAAAAAGCTTATACTAAAACTTTTAATAAAGTACCTGTCCCAACTCGTTCCGGAGGTAGTATTCCAATAATTTCAACTTTTGAAAGCGTTTTAGGTATTAAATCTATATTAATGGGTTTTGGATTGGAATCTGACGCAATACATTCTCCAAATGAGAACTATCCTCTATTTAACTTTTATAAAGGCATGGAGACAATAGTATATTTTTATAAGTATTTCGCTGAAGAAATGAAATAGAGATATATAACTTATTTAATCAATAACCTCCAAAGCTAGTAATTTTGGAGGTTTTTTCTATTAAGCCCTCACTATATATACAATTCGCTTTGCTTTTATGTAAATAAACAATGAATAGCGAGCTGCAATGCGGTAACCCTCTCCAAAAAAAAGTTTGTGATTTTTAGCAACAAATCTAATGCTCAATTGGCTTTATGTGAGTGATATCTTATGTTGAACTTAGGTTATTAGTTTTACTTAATCGTTAGCATTATTTGTGAATAATCCGAATTAAAAAATAAAACAATATAATTTATAAGCTCTGTATAAAATGAAGCATTCTTTAAAAAATGCATTTTTTACATCCTAAAAACAACATTCAAAATACTAAAACAAGACTAAAATTAATTACTTTAATAAAAAATATATATTTAATTTACACAAATTCAAGAGTTTATTATAAATTTTTAAAAAGGTATAAAAAAGACTTGCATGGAAAGGAAAAAGATTTACTTTTGCCGACGGAGAATTGGCAGAGTGGTCGAATGCGGCGGTCTTGAAAACCGTTGAGGGTCACACCTCCGGGGGTTCGAATCCCTCATTCTCCGCAATCAGGGACTTATCCAAAATCAGTTGGGTAGTCCCTTTTTTATTTCCCTTATAACTTCCTTTAATTGATGTAATTGCATAAAGTAAATAATTATATCCAGAGGGTCGAAGTTGACGATTATCTGATTGAACGACCATCCCATTAGGAAATACAATCTTTTGAATTGCCTTTTTCATTTCATAACTACCCGAATCCCATATCTCATCAAGGTTTTGAATTGTATTTATCACTTTATTAATCTTTTTATTAAGGGTCGAAGTAGATACAATAGTATTGGGTAAATTTTGCTCTAATCTAAAAATATCTTCCGCATATTTTTTTGAGAATTTCTCGTAAATTTTCTCTGGAATCTTCCCTATTGCAAATCGCTCTTCTACCGTTTCTATTTCTTTTCTAAGTTCACTAATTTTCTTTTTAGTAAACTTTGCTTCTTTCTTCATTTCCTCATCCCTACTGACAATCATTTTTACTAAACTCATGGCAAGTGGTTTTTCAAGTTTCTTATCAAAGCTGAAAGAACCTAAAAACTCCTTAAATTGTTCATGCAGCCCTTTTGAAAGAGCATTTTTAGTTGTATTAGCATTAATATGAACTCCACCACATTTAAAGCACTTATAATAATGGGTAAGTCTCACTGCACCAGTAGAAATAATCTTTTTCTTTTTTACATAGCCTACCAACTTAAATCCACATTCACTACATAACACATCGCCATTAAGCGGTCTCGGGTCATTTATCGTTTCCTTTTGATAGCCTTTAATTTCCCTTTTATTTTCTTTAAGCTTGTTATTGATATATAGAAAGTCTTTTTCAGACACCATAGCTTGCCAATCTCCCTTGACTGGCTTATCTATTAAATTATGAATAATAATTCCTGCATAGAAAGGCTTTTGCCACATCTTATGAATATGCTTCAAGGTCATATCTACCCCTCTCTTTTTAAGCTTTTCAATAATATGAATATCTCGTTCCCCTCTTCGTTTCCATTTCCAAGCCTCTTTTAAAGCTTCTCCATCTTTATTTATCTCTATTCGTGTTCTAGCTGCAAATCTAGCTTCATCCTTTACGTATGGGCCAAATTTAGTATAACCTAAAGGAGCTTGCCCCAACCATTTCCCATTTCTAAGAGCTGTTTTCATCCCTGGCAATATAGAATCCATACGAGACATCGTTTCTTCACGAGCCGCAATTAACTTTTTATAAATCGCCATCTTGCCTATATCAGTTTCGGTATTTAATCCAGAAGATGTCTCTATCAAATGCACTCCTAAATCTTCAACTAACATATTTGCTAAAGCAATAGCATTGCCGCCAGTTCTCGAAAAACGACTCATAATAAATATGAGAATATACTTTGGGCGTTTTCTTGACCTTTTAACTTCATTAATCAATTTCATAAATTCCTTTCGGGTGAAATCACCTTTAGCAGATTCATATGTTCCTCCCAAAACTTTAGTAATGCTCAAGTCATGCTTTTTTGCGTATAAATTAGAAACATCATTCTGATTCTTTATACTATCATTATTCTCATATTGATTTTTACTTGACACTCTGGAATAGAACCATGCTTCTTGTATGGTGATGGCTTCTATTTCTTGAATAGGCTTTAAGAATTGTCTAAATTTTGTTAATTCGCTCATAAATTATATATAATTAGTTTGTGCGTAATTGAAAAGGACTACGGAAATATCATAAATAAAATTGACCATATCTTTAGCCTCTTTATTACTGTAATCTTCAAATCCTTCACATTCTCTAAGTTCTTCAATCGTTAATCTCTCTTTTTCGTTACTATCGTTTAATAATTCGTTACTCATTTAGTGTAAATAAGAGCACATATCAGGTGTTGATTTGGTGCTCATAACTAAATATGTCCTGCTAATCAGGAGTGTTATTGATTTATCGTTTATTTTCGTTTGTGTTTTCGTGTTTTTCGTTGACGATTCCGTTATGCTTTTCGTTAACGATTTCGTTATAATTTCGTTTTCGTTGTAAGCTGAGAATAGTTAATAGAGCCCTGCTTTGTCTTTATAATAATATCTTCAAATCCTCCTTTTAATAGGACTTCCGACAAACGAGACTGAATCTCAATCTTAGTTTGCTTTTTAACTTCCATGATATTAGGTTTTCCCTTATGAAATTTAATCGTTACACTATCAATATCATTTTGCTTCAATTGCTCTAAAACTTCAATATCATTTTCGTTTAACAGCTTAGTGCGAGAAATAAAGTCATGCTTAGTGAAATTTCCAACGAAATTCACTAGATACTGCTTCAAAGGAATAATAATCCTAGAATCCTTACCCAAATCTATTAGATCTTGATTGCTCAACTCCATTTCATCAATGAACATAGCATCCATATTCACATCAATTAGTAAATAAATATCGTGAGATACAGAAATAAGTTTAAATATATTCATAAACAATAGCGATACGCTTTTATTCTCCAAATCGTTTATAAAATCACCCGAATTAATCCTACTTAATAAGGTTTCCTTAGTCTGTGGGTTCTTAAATTCACTAGTTTTAATAAATTCCGTTAACGATTTCGTTAACGAATCCGTTCCTCCTAATTCATTTAATAAAGGTATTTCCCCAAATAAATACGACTTAACTTTATGCAATCTGTTTTTATTAAGACCAAAAGCCTTTAAGTCTAAAATGATATTCAGATAAAAGTAAAACACTAGATTCATTTGTGATGGTTTATTTAGAACTCCTTTTGCAGCTGAGTGCCCACGCTCAATATAATCGTAATCAAATAAACCTACACCATTCATATTATTGTAAGTATCGTTATTAATAAGCTCCAACATCTTAATATCGGGCTTATGACTTGCTTCTATTATTTCAGCAAGTTGCATTAGCCTATCAAATTGCTTCTCATTAAAATAGGTCTCAATATTACTATCCATTTCAAATATTATTTAATTAATAATGCTGCAAAGATATATAAAATATCTTTGCAATGTAATAATGCATCACATAATTTTTTTAGTATTGAAAACTGAGAATAAAACACACTTAACTATAGCAGTAAAAAGGCATTGAGTTCTATGTCGCTCTTAATTAAGCGAATAAGAAAAACGAAAAATGACGAAATCGTTAACGAAAAGAGAAACGAAAGCTTGGATTGGCTTTACTATTCTTTGTTTTCATAACCTATACTTTGTAAAATATCACCTGTAATGCGTGCAAAGCCCTCAAGTTTATCGTTAGACTTTATAATGATTAAAGTCTATTGGATTCAATGGTTCTATGTAATTCTGCTATTTTTTTGTTTTGTTCTTTTAACTTTGATTGAAGAAGTTCTATTTCGTTGTTGATTTTTGCTAAAATATTGTCTTTCTGCTCTAATTCTATTCTTAGCTCCTTTAGTTCTCGTTCTCTTCTTACTTCTTCTAATCGTTTACTGACTATGCTTTCAGTATATTCAGCGCGCTGTGCTTCAAAACCTGAATTATCATTGTTTTCGTTTCCTTTTTCGTTAGCTTTTCCGTGTCTTTCGTTAAATGTTTCGTTTCTATTATTATTGTTTTCGTTAACGAAATAGGGAGATGTGTTATAATTGTATTTGTGTCGCTCCTTTATACCATTAGTTATAATCTCTACTTCGACTATTTCGGGATTATGAATAATGATTTTTTGTTCTATCTTAAAAAGTGATTTTCTATCTTGGAGAAAAATAACGGCTGTTTTTTCGTTGTTATTTATGAAATACACGGATACCTTAACGGTATTATTACTTTTTGCATACCTTTTATCCAAATTGTATGCTCTGCCTTTGATGTACTTAATAAACTCTTCTAATCCTCTTATATGCATATACTAATTGCTATTTTTAAAACTTTGCAGGGTTTTTTGATTTGGTTGCAAAGGTATAAACTTTCAGCTATATGTGTTTTTGTCGATAATTACTAGGTGTTTCGTTTTTTTTCGTCGGTTTTCGTTTCTGGTTTCGTTAGGCTATCGTTGCTTTCGTTTATTACTGATACCCTTATACATTGGGCTTTATAGCTTTTCTAATTGAAAATCTAGCATTTTATCAAATCGTTAGTTTCGTTAAAAAACGAAATTATTTCGTCGGTTTTTCGGGAATGATAATTCTTGTAATTTTCTCTATTTACGAGTTTATTGTTTAACCCTATTAATTACAATGAGTTGACAGCCTCTCTAGATGTAGAAAGAAAATTGCTATTTTCGTTTAATATCGTCGGTTTTCGTTTCTGGTTTCGTTAGGCTATCGTTGCTTTCGTTTACCGACGAGACTCCACTAGCGCACGAATCCTTTCGTGTGGTATTCAGCAAATTAGCTTATAATAACAACTCCATTTAACACTCCTTTTTCTCCACAATAATCTAGTAAATACATCCAGCCACTATACAATAGCAAAGCTTATAAAGTATGCTCCGTCAGGATTATGGAATTTGTGATTTCTGCTCATAATGCAAATATATGAAAAATGATTCTATTGGTTAATTATTTTATTCTTTTAATAGCCTGTTATGGTATGCCTGTTATACACACCACACGATGGAATCGTGCGGTAGCGGCTTAGTTCTTCGTGCGGCAGCTGGGGGTAAATAAAATTAAATAATAATTAAAATAC
>JAMOQI010000006.1 GCA_027064095.1 Bacteroidales bacterium
GCCCAATTTCTGCGTTATGCTACTTTTTGTAAATGCTCATATACCTTAGTATACTGCGCTTTACAAAAAAGCAGCAAGCCTTGAACTTGAACTTTTAAGCCACTCTGTATAGTTATTAGATGGACTGCCGTATTAGATAATAATAAAGATATTTATCCCGAGAGTGTCTTTAAAAGTGAGGTTGCAATATTTGACAATTCATTAAACAATTTTACTACCCTCTTAACAAATAATATCTCAGTAATACAAAAGACATTTCATGATACAAATACAGTAAAAAACACTGCTTTAACAGAAAAGTATTTCCTGGAATTAATTCAAAATAACCCATATTTAATTTCTATTATTTTTATTCAAAACAATAATAAGTTTATTATAAACAAATCTAATGATAGCTATATTCTTGCTTTCGACAGCACTAATAAAACAGATATTATTAAATGGAAAAGGTATAAAAATAACAAAGTAGTAAGTAGCTGGGATGAAAGCCATGAACTTAGTATTAGGCAATTGCAATGGTTTAAAAACTTAAAAAATAAGCAAAATAGAATATCTTGGTTTTTTAATACCAACAATAAAAATATCAATATTGAAAATGGTGATAATGAACTTTTTTATATGGCATACCCATACAATTCTAATGGAACCAATAATTTAATTTTACTACGTTTCTCCAGATTAGGATTACTAAAAGCATTTTCTACTTACTCAAAATATGATAACGTTAACCTGTTAATCCAAACAAATGATAGTAATAATCTAAATCTTAGCTCTGGAATAACCGAAACATTTAAAAATATTTCACAAGACACATTACCAAATGACAGTTTAAAAATTCTCACATTGAAACATTATTATAAGTTTTCTAATTTAGATTCCGGAATATTTAATTTCAACTATCAAAATAGCATAATATGGAATTATTTTAAAAAGCCTATAGAAAATATTGGGATAAATTTTTATTTACTGAGTATCAACAATCAAGATCTACTTGAAAAGGCAACTAAAAACAGCAATTCAAATATAGTATTTTGGTTTGCTATTTTTACAATTTTGATTTCAATATTATTATTTATATATAAATTCTCTAGAACTTCGAAAATTTCACAAAATGACATCCCTAAATGCCATAAAATTCTTAATGAAGATGAAAGTAGAACCTTAGAATTTAAATCATCATTAAGGTGGGATTATAGGCAGGAAAAGGTGAATCCTGAATTAGAGAAGGTTATCTTCAAGACTATTGCTGCTTTTGGTAATACCGATGGTGGAATATTACTAATTGGCGTTGACGACGATAAAAATATTTTAGGCTTAGATGCTGATTTAAAAACACTTAAAAAAAGCACCACAGACTTTTTCGAAATACATTTACGCAACTTACTTCATACACAAATGGGTGTTAATTATGTAAGTAAAAATATAAGAATGCAGTTTGAAGAAGCTGAAGAAGGTAAATTTGTTTGTAAAATATTGGTATTAGCAGCTGATACGGCATTATTCTTAAAAATGAAGAATAAAGATGGCCAATCGATTGAGAAATTCTATGTAAGAAGTGGGAATTCTTCACAAGAAATCAAGTCTATTGCTGACATAAATGACTATATCAACAGTAGATTTATTAAAAATTAATATCGAATTTAATATATTTTTTCATCCATCTATTTACAATAATTTCACGCATCTAAAAATATTATTGAACAACATCTAAAAACAAGTAAATTGCTTGACTAATTATATCAATAAAATAATTATCTTTGCCACGTTGAGGTATATTTTTCAGACTTGTAAATAAAATTTGTCACAAATGAAATTAAGAGTTTTACTTTTATCTACTGTTTTATTATTTTTCTTTTCTAAAGTTGAAGCCAAGAGATATAACCCATACGGAACAGATTGGGCAGTTGGATTTCATTTAGGCGGAACTTCTTTCTTTGGGGATTTAAGAGCTGAATCAGGAGGATTAAACGCCACTCCATTTTCTAAATATTTTTATCAGGATATGCAAATGATGGGTGGTATTAATTTAGAAAAGTGGTTTGGTCCCTATGTTGGCTTATTGGGAAATATTCAGTACGGTTATATACAAGGAACAAAAGAAACTAGTTCGGCCTGGTTTGAGGCATGGCTTTTTGAATATAATTTAAACATAACCTCAAACCTTACAAATATCATTCTTGGTATTGATCGCAGACGTCATTGGATGGCCTATACTTCTTTAGGTATTGGAATGTCAAATTCTCGCTCATGGAAATATTCTACTACTACAGGTAAATTAATAGGCACCAATGGTTTTGGAGTTCCTAAAACAGAAGGAGGACCTTTTATCCCAATGACAGAGACTATTGGAAATATTGCTTTTGGTGCAAAGTTTTATATTGGCGGAAACTTATCAATTAATCTCGAAGGCAGCATGCACGTTATTAATTCTGACAAGCTCGATGCTACTCCTAATGATAACTCGTCCTACTTTGCTGGAATTGAAGGTTACAATTATTACAATATTGGACTTCAATATCACTTTGGATTTAATGGATACCATATTACAAATAGGTATAAACATAAAGCTCGATATAATGGAGGTCGCTCTGGTTATGTGAGAATTAATTCAAGAAAAACTGGCCGAAAAAATCGTAAGATTTTTAAAAAAGGCAGAAAAAGATTTAAATTTACAAGAAGATAATTTTATAGATTTAACTTTTGCATAATACTCATATCTTTATCGCTATTCCTCTTCTGGATGAACTTGATAATATTCATTCATTGTTGGAAAGAATCAAATCTCAAACTCACACAAATTTCACAATTTATTTCTGTGTAAATCAACCTGATAATTGGTGGAAAGATAATGCAAAGATTGATATTTGTAAAAGAAATGTAAAAACGATAGAATACATTCAAGATTTCTCCAAAACTACTAACAATAAAATTAATGTAATAGATAAATGTACACCGGGAAAAGGTTGGCAAGGCAAAAAGTTAGGAGTAGGTTGGGCAAGAAAAATAATAATTGACGAAATCAATAATGTAGCTAATGATGAAGATATTATTATTAGTCTAGATGGAGATACCGAATTCTCATCAAATTATTTTCAGTCTATTAATGATAATTTTACTCAGAACAAGAATTATGAGACTATCTCAATACCATATTATCATCCTTTAAACGATGACCCAAAAGCAAATAAGGCTATACTTAGGTACGAAATTTACATGAGAACTTATTTACTTAATTTATTTAAAATTTCGAGTCCATATTCATTTTCAGCTTTAGGCTCAGCAATTGCATTTAAAGTTAAGGCCTTAAGAAAAATCGGAGGTTTTACACCTAAAAAAAGTGGCGAAGATTTTTATTTTCTACAAAAAATGGTAAAATATAAACCCATAAACAATTGGAATAAAGAAATTGTAAAACCTGCTGCAAGATTTTCTGATAGAGTTTTTTTTGGCACTGGTCCAGCAATGATAAAAGGCAGCAATGGAGACTGGAACTCCTACCCTATATACTCTACATATTCTTTTAATGAAATAAAAATATTCTATTCCCTAATCCCTCAACTTTTTATTAGGAATATTGAAACACCAATTGATACTTTTTTGTTGCATAATTGTATTGATATAGATAACCTTTGGAATAAGTTAAGAAAGAACAATAAAGATTTATTTCATTTTACCAAAGCAATACATGATTATTTTGATGGTTTAAAAATATTACAATTTCTCAAATTCTCAAATACCGGATCCAATGATAATAAGAACTTGATCACTTTTATTCAACAACTTGAAAGCTATAAAGTAAGTAAACCAAATATTAATAATTTTAATTTTGAAAACTGTAATATCTCTCATTTAAATGAAATAAGAGATTATCTTTACCAAATCGAAAATATTGAAAGAACATTAAATACTAATGGAAAATAGATTAATAAGTATTTTAGGCACCACAGCAAGTGGTAAAACCAAATTAGCAACTAATCTTGCTGCAATGATTGGAGGAGAAATTCTCAGTGCTGATTCAAGACAAGTATATAGAGGTATGGATATAGGTAGTGGCAAAGACCTAAAAGAATTTAATGTCAACGGAATTGAAGTTCCATACCATCTAATCGACATTGTTGATGCAGGATATGAGTACAATGTATATGAATACCAGAAAGATTTTTTTAAAGCATATAAGAAAATAAAAGAAAATAATAATATTCCGATATTATGTGGTGGTACAGGAATGTATGTAGAATCAGTACTTAAAGGATATAAACTTGCGAAAGTACCCCGTGACGAGTCACTGAGAATAAGACTAGAAAAGAAATCTGACGAAGAGCTTAGACAGATGCTTTATAAAACCAGAATTCCTCATAACTCTTCTGACCTAAGTGATAGAGAAAGAAGCATTAGAGCTATTGAAATTGATGTTTATTATCAAGAACATCCAGAACTATTAGTTGATGTCCCAAAACTAAAATCTATTAACTTTGGTATCAAATACGACCGTCAAGAGATTAGAAACAGAATTACAGAACGTTTGGATCAGAGACTTAGTGAAGGACTTATTGAAGAGATTCAAGGCTTGATGGACAACGGAATTGATGCCGATAAATTAAAGTTCTATGGATTAGAATACAAATTTATCACTCAATATATTCTTGAAGAGATAGATTATAACCAAATGTTCTCATCGCTAAATACTGCAATACACCAATTTGCAAAAAGGCAAGAAACATGGTGGCGTAAAATGGAAAAATCAGGAACAAAGATACTTTGGATTAATGGAAACATATCTATGGAAGAAAAAATAGCATTTATTATAAGCCAGCTGAGATAGATATTTTATAGAAATAAAAAAGAGTACTTTATAAAAAGTACTCTTTTAAATTATTAGAACGTTACTTTGCCTTTCTTAATATCTTGTAAATAAATATCAAAAATCAAGTCAGATTTTGCTGGAATTAATGGCTCACGGCCTTTTTCTCCATAAGCTAATTTATAGGGAATAATAAATCTAACTTTCTCACCTTTTCTTACCATTAATAAACCTTCATCGAGTCCTTTAATAACTTTTTGAGCAGCAACTTCAAATGCCAGACTATCATTTCTATCATAACTTGCATCAAATACTTTTCCATCCATAAATCTGGCAACATATTTTATAACAACAGTATCATGAGGAAGTGGTTTAGCCCCTTGAGTTGATTCAAAAACGATATATTTTAAACCATCAGGTAAACTAATAGTATCATTTGTTAATTTTCCATAATCAGGATAATTTATCTTTTCAAATTTAGATAATTCAACATCAAAAATAAGATCTGACTTAGGAGGTATTGGTGCTCTACCAGACTCACCATAAGCAAGTTGATATGGGATTAACAAGCGTCGTTTCTCCCCTTTTTTCATTCCAACCACAGCAATATCCCAACCTTTGATAACTCTACCTCTACCAAGAATAAAATCAAAATCTCTACCACCATTATCGTGTGATGAGTCAAATTTCTTTCCATTAGTAAAATAACCTGTATATTGCATATAAGCTTTATCACCACTAGAAACAGCCTCACCTTTGCCTTTTTCAACAACAATATAAGCTAGATTATTTTCAAGTTTCACTGTATCAAGACCTGTACAATCAAAAGGCTTTACTGCTTTTTTTAAATCAACAACTTTCACAGTAAAAAACAATGTGGAATTAGCCGGAATAGAACCCATTTTTCTACTACCATAAGCAATATCAGCAGGAATTGTAAATAAAGCAGAATCACCAACATGAAGGTATTGTAGTCCTTCGTCCCAGCCTTTAATTACTCTTCCTACTCCTAAAGGAAAAGTTATTGGTTGTTTTCTATCATAAGAAGCATCGAATTTTGTTCCATCAGATAATTTACCTACATAATGCACACTTATTACATCTCCGCTATCAGCTTTAGGTGCTTTTTTATGCAAATCATAAATAATAAACTTAAGACCACTTTCAGTAGTGTACTCCTTATTCTTTTTAATCTTCTTAGAAACAACTTGGGCGTAATTACTTACGCCCAAAATGCTTAATAATACTATTATTAATAATTTTCTCATATCAAATTATCATTAATCTAATCAACAACTTCTATTAGTTCAACATCGAATACCAAACTAGAGTTAGGAGGAATAGATTGTCCTGCACCTCTAGGTCCATATCCTAATTTTGAAGGAATAATTAGTTTAGCTTTACCACCTTCTTTCATTAAAGCAACACCTTCATCCCAACCTGGAATAACTTGTCCTTGTCCTAAAGTAAACTCAAAAGGAGTTCCTCTATCTACAGAGCTATCGAATTTTGTTCCATCTAATAAATAACCGGTATAGTGTACTTTAACTTTCTTTCCAGCAGTAGCTTGTTTACCTGTACCAGCAACTTCCTCTACATAATAGAGTCCTGAAGCTGTAGGCGTTACAGCTATTTTATTATCGGCAAGATATTTCTTAAGACCTTTCATTTCAGCAGCTTCAGCTTTGGCAATTTCTTTTTGACGATCTGCTACCATTTTTTCTTTTGTAGTTAAACTTTTAAGTTCAACATCGTAAACGATAGTAGCAAATGGAGGAACATATCCGCGCATTCCTTGTGCTCCAAAAGCTAAACTGAAAGGTGCAATAATTGTTGCTTTATCACCAACTCTCATTTTCATTAAACCAGTTTCAAAACCTATTCCCAATTGTCCAGTTCCAACTTCTAAATCAATAGGTTTTCCATCGTTATAGGTATTTATAAATTCTTGACCATTAACACCAATAGTTTTAGCAACGATATGCATCTTTGCAAACATACCTGCAGTTACTTTCTCTCCATTTCCTTTTTTTGTTTTAATAAAGAAGATACCACTAGGGTCAGCTTCTACATTTAGATTATTTGAAGCAATATATTCTGCGATAGTGCTTTTTTCAATTTCAGACATTTCTTTTTCTTGCTCCATTCTTTCTTTATCCATTTGTTCCGGAGTCATAATTTTAGTAACTTTTACATCTAAATAAAAAGTTGAACCACTATCCAATAGCTCTGGTCTTGGAGCTCCTACAGTCTTTGTAAAAAATGAATCACTATTAAGAATAAAAGTAGCACTATCGCCTGGATGCATCATTGATAATGCAGCAAAAACATCACCTTTATATGTTGACTTCATCATAGGAAGTTCAAAAGGAGTTCCTTCCTGAGAATGACTAAAAGTTGAATCATCCATAGTTCTGTACGTCATATAAGCGGATATTTTATCTCCCTCTCTTGCAGTTGTAGTATCACTACTTTGATTATGAAATTTGTAAAATAACCCATCTTCTGTTTTTGCGAAACCAGGATATTTATTCTCAGTATTACATGCTACTGTAATTAATGCCAGTAACACAATAGTTACTAATCCTTTAGATAAATTCTTTAGATTCATTATTGTCTGTCTTTTTAATATTTTAATAAAGCGCAAATTTACAAATTTTTTAACATAGAATTACATCTTAACTTTAATTAACTTTGAACTTGGTTATAGCTTTTATAATTAAAAAATTAACACCCTAACTTCACGTGTTTGTTCTTCTGCTGAATTACCTGCTGCATCTATAACATTATACTTTCTTTGATATGTTCCTTCAGTGTGAATATCTATATTATCTTGTATTTTAACTAAATCAGTGATGTCACCATCAACATCATCATTGGCTGTATAGCCTGGTTCAACATATACAGAATCCTTAGCAACATATTGGGGATTTCCACCCTCCAAAATAATTACAGGAGCAGTAGTATCCTTTTCCTTCTCGGTACACATAGTTAAGGATACAATTACTATTGCTAAAATTGTTAATATTATGCTTGTCTTTTTCATAATTATAGTCTTTAAATAGTTTAATAAAATATAATAATTCTACTTCTCATCCTCCGGTATTTCAACCCAATCTAATTTATTGAACTTAAATTCCGTGAAATCGAAATCCGGATTTGGGACATCAATCACAAATGATTGAATCGTATTGGTAGATTTATCAATTGTAAAAGTAATAAACCCTTGGGGTAAAGATGGAACTTTAGTAAATTCAACAATAAAAGTATCTGCATTATATTTTGTAATATTTCCTTCCCACAATACGGTATGCAAAAGATTCACTTTCATTTTCCAGGCTTTCACAGTTATTAGCGCATTACCATAAAGTTCACTCTTATACAAACCTGCATACTCTTTTAACTTAAAACTAGGTTCAATTGCATTTTCAGGAATTTCAATCGGTGTTTTCTTTTCAACTCTTTGTTGATATGGCAAGAAGAGTGAAGCCCAATCAATAGTATCCGTAGCCAAAAAATTATCTAGAATCCTATATGACAATGCATTATAAAGCGAGTTTGTAGAATTTGTAAGAATTACAAAACCTAATTTTTCTTCTGGCACCAAGCAAGTATATGTAATAACACCATCATAACCACCACTATGACTTACAATAAGTCTTCCATGATAATCTTCCAGACTCCAGCCCATGCCATAAGATTTAAAATGAGTACTAGGCCAATAATGCTTTGCCAAATCACTTACCATAAAATTAGTATGAGGACTTCGCATTTGATTAAATTGAGATGGTGAAACTATAGTATCATTATGCCAAATGCCATTATTTAGTTGTAATTTCACCCATTTACTCATATCTTCAATATCAGAATTTAATATTCCTGCACCTCCAATATTATCCCAATTTAAAAACTCAATAGGGATTATTTTATCATTTACCTTGTTATAAGGTGTACAAACATTATCAACATTCTTTAAATCATCAACACTGGTATATGTTCTTTTCATACCTAAAGGTTGAAAAAAATGTTTCTGCAAAAACTCTTCATAAGTCACCCCCGACACTTTTGCAATAATCTCACCAGCGGCTATATACATTATATTACTATATCCAAATTTTGTCCTAAATTCATACTTAGGTTTAAGCATATGCAGTTTACGAACAACAGCTTCTCGTGAATAATCAGAACCATACCATAGTAAATCACCACTAAAAGTCTTCAAGCCGCTTCTATGGCTTAACAAATCAGCAATGGTAAAATGCTGTGTTACATATGGATCATAAAGCTGAAAATAAGGCAATATATCAACCACCTTAGTATCCCATGTCAATTTACCTTCATCAACAAGTATTGCTATTGCAGCAGCTGTAAAAGCTTTTGTATTGGAGGCTATTGGAAAAATAGTTTGAGTGTTTACTTCCTTCTTTTTTGCAATATTTCCATATCCATATCCTTTAGCAAAAATCAAACTATCATCCTTAATGATACCGACAGCTAAACCTGGAACATCCCATTGTACTCTACTCCTAGCAAAATATTTGTCTAAGCTATCTATATTTGTAGTCCATGATTGAGACTTTATCTGAAATGATAAAAGAATTGTAACAATCAATAAAAAAATATTAATATTATTATTCATTTTTAAATATTTTAATGTGCGTCTAACCAATTTTTTCCATTATTATAATCCACAACAACTGGCACCTTTAAAGGCATTGCCTTACTCATTAAATCAACTACCAATTCTGTAAGCTCTTCTTGTTCTGATAATAAACAATCGAATATCAATTCATCATGAACTTGCAAAATCATCTTAGACTTTAAGTTACGCTTTTGCATCTCAGCATAAATATTTATCATTGCTATTTTAATCATATCAGCAGATGAACCTTGAATAGGTGCATTTATTGCATTTCTTTCGGCAAAAGCTCTTACAACGGCATTTGAAGAATTAATATCACGAAGATAACGTCGTCTTTTCAGAATTGTTTCAACAAAAGAATGTTCTTTAGCAAAATTTATTTGGGAATCCATATAGGTTTTAATCCCTGGATATTGAATAAAATATTGCTCTATTATTTCCTTTGCCTCTTTTCTAGAAACACCTAAATTTTCTGATAGTCCAAAAGCTGATTGTCCATAAATAATACCAAAGTTTACACTTTTTGCTTTACTCCTCATTTCTTTGGTAACATCTTTCTCATCAACATTATATACTCTTGCAGCCGTAGCAGTGTGAATATCTTTACCTGAAATGAAATCGGCAAGCATATTTGCATCTTCGCTCAAATGTGCAATTATCCTTAATTCTATTTGTGAATAATCAGCAGCCAGCAAAGTATGATTATCATCACTAGCTACAAATGCCTTACGAATTTCCCTTCCTTCAGCAGACCTAATAGGAATATTTTGCAAATTAGGATTATTAGAACTTAATCGTCCAGTTGATGCAACAGCCTGATTATAAGACGTATGTATTTTGTTTGTACGTGGATTTACCAATTTTGGTAATGAATCTACATATGTACTTTTAAGCTTTGTTAAAGATCTGTATTCTAAAATAAAACTAATAATTGAATGCTTATTTACTAATTTAACAAGGATTTCTTCTCCCGTCTTATATTGTTTAGTTTTTGTAAGCTTAGGTTTTTCAACAATTTTCAATTCTTCAAAAAGAACCACACCTAGTTGTTTTGGTGATGCAATATTAAAACTATGCCCTGCTTGTTCGTATATAGCATTTTCAAGAGAAGTTATTTTCTTTCCCAACACTTTAGAATAATTGTTCATTGCATCTACATCTAGCCTAACACCTTGTGTCTCTAATGCTGCCAATACTGACAATAATGGAATTTCCACCTCTTGATACAACTTTAAAGTATTTGTATCTCTTAACTTTGATAATAATTTTTGTTGCAATTTAAATAAAACATCGCATCTTTGACAAGCATATTCAGAAGTTAATTCAGTACGAACTTCCCTAAAAGTAAATTTAATAGTCTTCAGTCTTTTATAAGCTTCTGATTTTCTTCCTAAAAGCTCATCCGAAACAATAATTTTATAATTTAGAAATACTTCAGCCAGAAGTGATAAATCATGTTTCATATCTGGCTCAATAAGATAATGGGCTAGCATTACATCAAAAAGCTCATTCCTTACATCCATTTTATACCAACGTAAGATAGAAATTATATATTTTAAATTAAAGCCAATAAGTTGAATATCAATATTATGAAAAAAATCATTAAATAACGATAACAACTCTACTCCTTCGTCATAATCGTCTGAAAATGGAATATAATAAGCTTTATTTTCAGAAAATGACAAGGCCATTCCTGCTAATTCAGCTTGGTGAGGATTGGTATTGGTAGTTATTAAATGTATTGATACTTTCTTTTTAGTAGTGAGAATATTCACCAATCTCTCTATCTCATATTTTTGTTCTATAATTTGATAATCAGTGTCTTTATCAGAGAGAACGGATAAAGAAGTCAAACCGGAACTTCCAGGATTACTTTCATCCAAAACAGCAAACATATCTAAAGTTGAATTTAGCTCACCATTATCCTTCTTGCTTTTACTTTCAGTAGTCTTATTTGAAGTATTTAAATCTGAAAAAATTCTTTTTGCCAGTGTTCGAAATTCTAATTCTTCAAAAATTTCTTTTAATTTATCATAATCAGGCTCTTGATATTTCAATTCATTTTCATCAAAAGATATCGGAACATCAAGTAAAATAGTCGCTAACTTTTTAGAAAGCAAACCTTGCTCAGCAAAGTTAATTACATTTTCTTTCATTTTACCTTTTAGGTCGTTAGCATTCTCTATCAAACCTTCAATACTTCCATACTTAGAAATTAGATCCTTAGCACGTTTCTCTCCAATTCCCGGAATACCCGGTATATTATCCACAGCATCACCCCAAAGTCCAAGAATATCAATAACTTGCTCTGGAGTCTCGACGCCAAATTTATCTTGTACTTCTTTGACACCTATTATTTCAGGCTTATTTCCCATTCTAGCCGGCTTATACATAAATATATTTTCACTAACCAACTGCATATAATCCTTGTCAGGGGTCATCATAAAAGTTGTAAAGCCTTTCTTTTCAGCCTTTTTAGCCAAAGTTCCGATAATATCATCAGCTTCATAACCATCTAATACCAATTTAGGAATATTAAAAGCATCTACAATTTTATCAATATAAGGCAATGACTTCACCAAATCTTCCGGCATAGCCTGACGATTAGCTTTGTAAGCTTCAAAATCTTTATGTCGTTGAGTGGCAACTTTAGTATCAAAAGCTATACCTATATGTGTTGGTTTATTGGTTTTCAACACTTCATAAAGTGTATTCGTAAAACCCAACATCGCTGATGTATTTAAGCCTTTAGAATTTATTCTTGGATTTTTACTAAATGCAAAATACGACCTGTAAATCAAGGCCATAGCATCTAATAAGAAGAGTTTTTTTTCCATAATATAATTTATAATAATATGGTGATAAAGGTATACTTTTTTAAGTAAAAAAAATTAAACCATTTTAATCTATCAAATTAAATATTATAATAATTATCATATTAATAATTTATTATTAACTTTGTTGATAATTATTGTAATTATTTCAAATTATGAAAAAGATATTACTTTTATTGTTCGTTCTTACTTCATCAAATATATTTTCACAGATAAATTCCATTGGAGAACTAATAAGAGGAGGAGTTGAGGATGGACAAAAATTAATGAAATCATATCTATTTCCATATGAAAAAGCTTTGGGCTATACAGCTGTAGACAATTGCAAGATATATTTATCAAACAATAATGATGATGCTTTCCATCTGGGGATTGGTTTAAAGGTTAATTCAATTTTTATATCTAAAGAAAATTTAAGTTTTGATGTAAACTCTCTTAACTTAACAAGAATGGAACCTGCAGATAATAATTTTCATATTACACCTACCCTATTTGGAGACACAACATCCATTGCTATGAAAAGTAAAGATTCATTTAAGCCTCCATTTAAACCTTCACAAGCTGTTGCTACATTTCAAACACCACAAGGTATTGGTTTTCATGCGTTACCAATGCCGGAATTACAGTTAGCAGCTTCATATAAAAATTCACAAATATTATTATCGGCATATTACTTACCTTATAAAAACGTTACGTTAATAGGATACAATATAAGTATTAACAGTCAAATATCTTCATATTTTGATTTAACAAAAGATTTCCCTGTACAATTTGATATCTCAGCTGCTTATGGAGGTTCATATCAAAGAGTAGACCTTGACGTTCAACCTGACGCTATTTTCGAAGCATTTGCAAAGGGGCCTTACGACGATCAAAAGTTTTTACTTAATTTACAAGGATTTAGTATAGGAATGGGAGCCAATTATAGGATAATAAATTTTACAGTATACTCAAATTTTTATTTCCAAAGTTTTAAATCAAGAACACAAGTTCTAGGGAACTTTCCCATAAATGTAAAAGACCCTTCGGGCACTTTCGGAGCTAATATTGAAGATGTTACCGACCCAATAGACTATAACATAAGTCTAAATAGTTTTAGATTTAATTTTGGGACACAGTATGATTTTCTAAAAATTATGTATGTTAAGATTGACTACTCCATATCTTCGTATAATAGTTTAGGCATTGCTTTTGGTGTTAAAATATTGTAAATAGACACTATTTAAATATAAAATTGTATTACTTTTGCATTCCTTCTTAAATCAATATTTACCCCACTAGCAAAGTGGGTAATAAATTGGGGCTGACTGGATTTGACAGCAAGATGAAGAGGTATGTAAGCATGTCGTGCTTTGAGAATTCGCACGTAAATCTTGGTTCTCAACTTTCAATTGGCGAAAATAATTTTGCTCTTGCTGCTTAATCGAAGTTTAGTAGATTAGCTTTATCCCGAAGCTAGGCTTTGGGACGAGACATCTCTCGGAAGGTTTAGTTTCACCCCATTCCGATATAGAGGTGCTAGCAATGTGAAACTAGATAAAATGATGTTCGTGCATTTTATCGAAATTTTATCGAACTAAGAAGTATGTTGGTTGTTTATCGCCGGCATGCTTTCGAAAATCCAAGAATAAACTAAGCATGTAGAAAGCATATTGCTTCCTTGTTTGGACCGGGGTTCGATTCCCCGCAGCTCCACTTTCGAGGGGAAATCATTAATAATGGTTTCCCCTCTTTTATTTTTAGCCTTATATGTTTTTGAAAAAGAAGGGTTTAACAAAAAACAAGGTGTTGATTTTCTTGTTTCGATAAAGTTGATTTTTTCGGTTATACCTTATTCCACCAGGAAAAAGCAATTTTGGATATTCCCTCTGCTAAAGCAAGAAATTGAAAATTCAACAAAACAGTCATACTAAGCAATTTATTTTGTTTCGAAAAAATAATAAGCACTTCTTAACTAGCAAATTAGCGTTGAATTATTAGGAAATATCAAAAGGCATAAACACCTTGCATCCATACAAAGCTGAAATTAATTAAAAATAAATTTAATAAAATTATTATTAATTGTTGAAATATGTATTTTTGTGCTTCCTATTTATGGAAGAATAACAAAATTAGGTTATAAATTTATTTACTTAGTATATATGAAAAGATTATTATTGGCAACAGGAGGTGGAGATTGCCCTGGATTAAATGCGGTAATACGTGCAATTGTTCATAGAGCATCTCAAGAAAAAGACTGGGAAATTTTAGGAAGTATTCAGGCTTATAATGGTATACTGTGGGAACCTTCGGAAATAATCGTCTTGGATTTGCAGAAAGTTTCAGGAATTCATTTTCAAGGAGGAACAATTATAGAAACCACAAATAAAGGAGGACCTTTTCACTGGCCTGTAAAACAAAAAGATGGAAGCTGGATAGAGGTTGACAGGTCAGATGAAATGATTAGAAAGATCCAATATATGGGAATTGACGGTGTTATAAGTATTGGAGGTGATGGGTCTCAAAGAATATCACAGAATCTTTTTGAGAAAGGATTAAATATTATTGGAGTACCTAAGACTATCGATAATGACCTTTCATCCACAGACTCTACTTTTGGTTTTCAAACTGCTGTGCAAATAGCGACAGAATCAGTAGATAAGCTTGTAACTACTGCTGCTAGTCATAATAGAGTATTTGTAATGGAAGTGATGGGTCGTGATGCAGGTTGGATAACTCTAAATGCAGCAATTGCAGGCGGAGCAGATGTTGCCCTTATTCCAGAATTTGATTATGATATAGATATCGTAAAAGAGGCTTTAGAGAAACGCTTTCATCACGATAGAGGTTTTGCTGTTGTAGTAATTTCAGAGGGAGCAAAGAAAAAAGGTGGCAAAGTATCCACTCAAGATATTGATGAAGTAGGGTATCATAATCCTAAACTTGGAGGTTCAGCCAGCAGACTTATAAATGAATTAAAAGAAGCCGGTTTTAAACATGATTTACGAAAAACAGTACTTGGTCACTTACAAAGAGGCGGAGTTCCAACTGCCTACGACAGAGTTCTTTCAGCTCAATTTGGTGTTAAAGCTTTTGAAATGGCATTAGAAGGTGATTATGGGAAAATGGTATCATATCGACATCCGAATTTTATTTCAGTACCGCTAATTGATGCTATTGCAGAACCTAATCTCGTTACTAAAGACAATCAATTAGTAATAACAGCTAATGGATTGGGTATAAGCTTAGGAATTTAATATTTCTTCTTCTTTTATCAACTTCCCATTAAACTTTATCTAAAATTATTATAGATATTTTTATTAGGAATTGCAAATATTACTAATAACTGACTGCCAGATGAAGTATTCTGAAGGGAATGTTGAAATATCAATTTCATTGGGAAATATTCCATAAATGGAGGAACCACTCCCACTCATAGATGCATAGACAGCACCTTTAGTATAAAAATTCTCTTTAATTTTATTTAATACATGATTTTTTATAAATACTTGTTTTTCAAATACGTTACGCACTTTACCTTTCCAATCACTTAAAGGTATTTTATCAATATTTCTTAAATCTACTTTTGCTTCTTGAGGTGAAATACCCGAATAGGCTTCCTGAGAAGAAATTGATAATTCAGGCTTAACAATTACAATATAATATCCTGATAAATCAAGTTTTGATGGTTTAAATTCTGTACCTGTATTATATGCAAAAACAGGTGTATTTTGTATAAAAAAAGGGCAATCAGAACCTATTTCTGAGGCTATTATTTGAAGTTCAATATCTGTAATTTCCAAACTAAATTCCTTATTTATCATTTGTAGAACCTTGGCTGCATTTGCAGAACCACCACCTAAACCGGCACCCATAGGTATAGTTTTATGAAGATGTATTTTTACACCTCCAAAATTATACTTCTGATTAAGCAATTTCCACGCTTTGTAAACTAAATTATCCTCAACCTTTCCTTCTACAATAACACCACTTTGTATAAGTTCAAAACCATTGTCATTAGGCAATAGTTCAATAATATCAAATAAAGGAATAGGATAAAATATCGATTCTATATTATGGTATCCGTCATCTCTTTTTGAAATTATTTCAAGGCCGATATTAATTTTACAATTAGAATAATCTATCATGGCAAAAAATTATGGAATACGCATGTACTTATGACTCTGTATAGATACTTTCCATTTAGGATTTTCCAAAGCATAATCTACAATTGTGTGCATTATTTGTTTTGATTTGCTCCATTCGGGCTGCAAAAACAATTTACAATTCTCTCCTACCAATGCAGCATTTTTCTCTGCCCATTCAAAATCATTTTCATTTTCAATAATAACTTTTAACTCATCAGCTAAGTCAAGTGACGACTGAAGCGGAATTTTATTTCTTTTTGGAGAAAGGCATACCCAATCCCAATCACCAGTCATTAAAGAAGATCCGGAAGTTTCAAGATGGGTTTGAAATCCTTTTTCTTTAATAATCTTTGTAAAATAACTCATATTATAGTTCATAGGCTCACCACCGGTTACCACCACTACCTTAGCCTTACAACTTAGTACATTTTCTATTATTTCATCAGTTGGAACAGGAGGATGCAATTTTGCATTCCATGATTCCTTTACATCGCACCAATGGCAACCGACATCACAACCTCCAATTCTAACAAAATATGATGGTAAACCACTATGAAAACCCTCACCTTGAATAGTATAAAACGCTTCCATTAAAGGAAGAACCTCACCTTTTACCAACAAACCATTTGTTTGATCATCAATATCTTTAAAGCCTTTCAAAATATAATTTAATTTATTCCACGATTAATTTTAGCAGCTTTTAAAGTATTTGCCAATAAGCCAGCTATAGTCATTGGTCCTACTCCTCCAGGAACAGGTGTTATATAAGATGCTTTTTTAGAAACTTCGTCAAATTTCACATCTCCAATTAACTTAAATCCTGACTTAGTTTTTTTAGATGGTACTCTATGAATTCCCACATCAATAACCACAGCATCAGGTTTTACCATATCAGCTGTTACAAATTCCGGCTTACCAATTGCTACTATCAAAATATCTGCACTAGCAGCTATCTGTTTGATATTCTTAGTTTTACTATGACATAATGTAACTGTAGAATTTCCCGGATTCTTCTTCTGCCCCATCATAATGCTTATTGGAGAACCTACAATATTAGAACGACCAAGAACAACACAATGTTTTCCTTCTGTTTCTATATCATATCGTTTCAATAATTCAATAATACCAGCTGGTGTGGCAGGCAAATATGCATCTATTCCTAAAGCCATTTTACCAACATTAACAGGATGAAAGCCATCAACATCCTTTGCAGGATCTATACTCTCTATTATTCTTTGTTCATTAATATGTTTAGGTAATGGCAACTGAACAATAAAACCATCAACTTCTTTATCATTATTTAAAAAATCCACAGTTTGCAAAAGCTCCTCTTCTGTTGTTTTGCTTGGCAACCTATATATCGATGAGGTAATACCAACAGATTGACACGCCTTCTCTTTTGCTGAAACATATGTTTGACTAGCAGGATCATCCCCTACTAAGATAGCAACAAGATGTGGCGCTTCTATCTCATTATCAATCATTTGAACAACGTCTTTTGCAATCTCATCCTTTAAACTTTTTGCTGTCTTTTTACCATCTAATAATACCATAATATTATGAATTAATTTAAGCCGCAAAAGTAATCATATTTAACAGAAATAATGCAATATCAATAATAAAATAATTAAGACTAATTACTATTTAAACGGTATAATTATTGATATAGATCATAACCTAAATTTAATATTTTTTATTATGAAAAGATTGAGCTTACTATTAATTATTTTCTTCATTAGCATACTAACAACAACTGCGCAAAAGGTCTATTCTGTTAATTATGACAGTCAAGCTGATATTAAGGTATTTGTGGTAAAATACGAAAGTCAAGCCGATTTAAAAGTTTACAGAGTAAAATATGACAGCCAAGCAACAGGAAATAAAGGGTTATGGTTCTTTACAGATTATGATAGTCAAGCACAAAAGAAAATATTCTTTGTGGATTACGAAAGTCAAGCCGATTTGAAAATATATTTTGTGGAATATGAAAGTCAAGCTGGTTGGAGGAATAAGAATAAAATATATTTAATGTTTTAATAAATTATATATTTTATAACCAGCAAAATATTCTGCTTATTATCCGTTAAATCAAACAAATAAATTAATCAAAATATAATTCAACCAAAGTAGCACCAACACCGTAATCGGTCATACTTGCAGGCCGGTAACTTACATTATCTTTTTCATCAAGTATTTGCTGAATCTCCTCTTTGAGTCTTCCTGTTCCTACACCATGAATAAATACCACCTTCTTGAATTTATGGTCGATAGCACTTTGCAAACATTTATCAAAATACCCTAACTGAATATTTAGCATTTCTGAATTTGTAAGCCTAGAGTGGTCGTCAATTAATTCCCAAATATGCATATCTACAACAGCTTCATACTTACCGGTTTTATGTTTAAGGATTGCATCATTTTTAACATAAGCCTTTGCTTTAGTTATATGATTTTCAATATCTTCAGCAATACTTAATTGATTAATAACAGGAATATTTCTAAATTTAAATAGCTCATAAATAATTGCTTTCTGATGTAAAGTTTTAACATCAATATATGATGTCTCTTTATAGAACTTACTTCCTCTAATTTGCATATCAGCACTTATAGGTGCTTGAATCTGCTTGCTTTGATGATTTAAAACAAGAACTTGTATATGAGCAGCAAGAAAAGAATCTAATTCTTCTCGAGAGATGCTTGTAATAAAATACTTTGAAAAAGCCGGCACTTTACCGGAACATACCAAATTATAAGCTTCTCCATTTTGATTATGAATACTAAATAATGCATCATTAGCTGAATAATTCATCAAATATATAAACAATTCGCCAGTAACAGGCATATTTTGTTGATCAGGAACAAAAGCTATATTCATTTGATACTTATCAGGATTCCTATCTGACGGATACACTATTAAAGAACTAACTACAGAATTGTCTTCGTGAATATTATCATCTAAAGGATCATTATTCTCTTGAATAATCTCTTCCTTTTCTTTAACATTATCAAAACCATCAGCAAATAATTTTTCAGCAGGTGTATTTGAGCTCACCAAAATAATATCTCTGGTTAAAGTCGGAACTTCAAAACCATCTTCAGTTTCCACATTAACCAAATTAGGACCAACAATTTTTCGAATTATTCCTCCTCCACTTTCCGTTAAAAACTTAACTCTATCTCCTACATTATATTTCATAGTTCGGTATTTATATTTTGACAACAATAATATGCAAAGATAATAATGATTATAAGGGATAAAACATTTTTAACCCTGATTATTCACAATTAATCCTGACAATTAAGTAAACCTAACAACCTCAGTTCGACATAAGATTTCACTCACAAAAAGCCAATAGTTCATTAGATTTATTGCTAAAATCACTAAATTTTTTCGGGATGTATTTTCCACATTACACCCCACTATTCATTGCTTATTCATACAATTTGCTTTGCTTTTGTATTAATAATGCGGATTAATTGGCTAATTTATGCAGTAAAAGAAATCTCAATAATAACTCTTTGGTTTAGAGCTTTATTTTATAATGATATCAAATTTTTCCAGCAATGACAATGCTCCATCTATGGAGAATTTAGCTTTCTTAATTTTATTTCTATTTACATCAATACTATAATTTAATGATGTTGACAGGTCAGCTTTATTAAGGATAGTATTCTCAAAGACTGTCGCAGATAAATCACAATTTTCAAATTTAGAAGCAGTTAGATTTGTTTCTGCAAAATCTACTTCCTGAAGAATACAGTTTACAAAATGAGTTTTTTTCAAATCTAACTTATAAAAAGAAGAAAACCTAAGATTGCAATTTTTAAAATTCACCTCCAAAAGAAAAATATTACAGTCATTAAAGTTTATTCCCAACATTTTAGAATCGATAAACTTCACCTTTTGAAAAGCTACTCCTGTAACATTTGCATTGCTCAAATTACATGAAATAAAGTTACAGTTGTAAAAAGAAGAATTCACAAAGTTTTGGTTTGCAAAATTACAATTATCAAAACTACATTCCTCATAATCAGCAATTTCAAAAATATCTTTAGTAAAATCTACTTTAGAAAATATTTTGCTATCTATGTATTTTTTTTCATTCATAATAATCTAAATCAGAATATTTGGTTGCCAAAATGATTCTTTAAAATCTATTACAATATCATCAACAATTTTATGGCCTTCTTGTAATAATAATTCTTCCATTAAATGGGGGTGACTAAAAGCTTTTTTACCAGTCAACATACCATTCCTATTAAGCACTCTATGAGCCGGTACAGGATTTTCTAATGACGAGGATTTATTTAATGCCCAACCAACCATACGAGCAGCCAAAGGAGATCCAACAGCCTTTGCAACAGCGCCATAAGTTGTTAACTTTCCGTATGGAATTTGTCGACAAACCTGATATACTTTTTCAAAAAAGTCTATTTTAGACATATTATTTTTTTGTATTAAAGTCAAAAAAGGCTTCAGGATTAAGTGTAAACTGCATAAAATTTATTGCAAATCCTTGATCCGAAAATAGCTTTTCATAATGTGTTTTTATAGACTTCACTTCATCGAAATTATCTAATGAATATAAATCTTTGACAGAATTAATAAGCTTATGATTTCCTTCTTCAATTACCTCAAGCGTATAATCAAAAAGCGGTTCATTATCCGTTTTGAAATTTATTATACCATTCTTCTTAAGAATCTTAGAATATCTATACAGAAATGGAGGTGAAGTAAGCCTCTTATTAATCTTTATTTTCTTTGGCTGAGGGTCAGGGAAAGTAATCCACAATTCATCAATCTCATCTAAAGCAAAAATATTCGGCACCATTTGCACATAGTTTCTAACAAAAGCAACGTTTTTAAGGCCTTTATTAAACGAATCCTTGCATCCACGCCAAAGTCTTGCGCCTTTGATATCCATTCCTATAAAATTCCTTTCAGGGTACTTCTCTGCCAAACCAACAGTATATTCTCCCTTACCACATCCAACTTCAAGAGTAATTGGGTTATCATTATTAAAAAAATCTTTTCCCCATTTTCCTTGCATATAATAACCATCTTTCAAATCGTCGTATTCTGGTTGAAATAAATGAGGAAAGTTTAGGTTTTCAGCAAAATGTGCTAACTTCTTCTTGGATCCCATAACTAAAAACTAATGTATGATTTTTTGTATCCATAGACTTTTAGACTCTTTTTCTGCAGTCTCTTTCATGAAGATTTTTGCTTTGCTACGCTTTTCAAAACCTGCATAGCAAACTCTTATTAACCCCCCACTGGTTTCACCTTCTATACTTGCATCAGAATATCCTTTTAGGATAATTTCTTGCAAATATTCCTGTGCTTTTTCTTCAGAACGGAAACATCCTGCTATCACAAAATATTTCTTCTTATTCTTATTTATTATTTCAGGTATCGGCTCTATTTCTGTTTTATCTTCAATTAATTCTGTGGTATCTACTTTAACGACTTCCTGGATTACAACACTGTCGCTCAAAACATCTTCTACAACAGTATCAACAACTGATGAGTTCTGGGATGCTGTATCAACAACAGCAATTTCCGGCTGTGTTGCTGAATTATTAATTGGCTTATCGACTACTTTTACAATCAATGGAGGAGATTTTACAAAAAGTTGGTCTTTAAAAATTATAAAGGCAGCAATAATAACTGCAGCTGCTACAAGAAATACCCAAAGCCAAACTAATTTTCTTTTTGGATTTTCTTCATCCACAATTACAGGCGCTGCTTTAATTTCTTCTTCTTTAACTATTGGTTTAGCCTCAAAAGCTTGCAGACCAAAATAAGTTTTCTCATAATTGAAATCTAAATTTTGTTCAAAAACTAATGCTCCGGAAGGATGCATCTTAACAATTCCTATATTTTCAAATTCGTATTGATTACTTTCTTTCAAAATTATTTTTATACTTTCAACAAAGTCTTCAATTGATTTATCTGAATTTGAACCAATAGATTTTTCTAACAAGTCATCAACAGCCTCAAAGTTCTTTGTAAACTTTATCACCTTATATTTAGGTGTAAACTCATTACTAACAGGGTGATTGTAAACCTCTTGAACTAACAGCTCAAAAACACCAAAATTCGGCACTACTACCCTATTATGAGTAAATAATAACTTACTGATATATAAATTTATATCTATCATAAATTTCTTATTGCATTTTCTAAATCTTCGGGAGTATCTATACCAATACTATCATATTCAGTAATCCCGACACCAATACTATAACCTGCATCGAGCCAGCGCAATTGCTCCAAGGATTCTGCTTTCTCTATTGTCGATATAGGTAATGTTATTAAGTTTTGTAAAATATCTGATTTAAAAGCATACATACCTATATGTTTGAAGTAGGTAATATCTTGAATATTTTGTCTATTGTAAGGAATAGGATATCTTGAGAAATATAAAGCTTTACCATTTTGCGATTTAACGACTTTGACAACATTAGGAGATTCAATTTCTTCCTTATCAGATGTACTCTTTATCAATGTTGCTATTTGATAATTCTTTGTATCAATAATATTACAAAGACTTTCAATTTGCTCAGGATTCAAAAAAGGCTCATCACCTTGAATATTAATTACAACATCAAACTTTTCCGGCAATTTCCTAACCACTTCAGCAATTCTTTCTGTTCCGTTATTATGTTCTTTTGAAGTCATCATTACTTCAGCACCAAATCCCATAACATGATTAAAAATTCTATCATCATCAGTGGCAATTATTACCCTACTAAGACAATCAACTTGACAGGCAATATCCCAGACATGGTGAATCATACTCTTGCCATTAATATCTGCCAAAGGCTTCCCTGGAAACCTACTTGACTGATAACGTGCTGGTATAACTGCTATTACGGACATAACGATTATCCTTATATAGAATTAATTTATCACTAGATATTAAAATAAACCATGAATCTCACCATTTATCTTCTCTATTATCATCCCTAAATCTTCGGGATTATTGAGAAAATCCAAATTATCAACGTCAATAATTAATAACTTTCCTTTAGAATAAGTTTTAATCCAAGATTCATAACGCTCATTAAGACTCTTCAAATAATCTAATCGAATAGAGTTCTCATAATCTCTTCCTCGTTTTTGTATTTGATTAACAAGGTTTGGTACAGAAGAACGCAAGTAAATAAGCAAATCAGGAGGCTGAATAAATGAAGACATTAACTCAAATAATGACTGATAGTTCTCAAAATCACGAGAAGGCATAAGTCCCATTTCGTGTAAGTTGGGAGCAAAAATATATGCATCCTCATAAATTGTTCTATCCTGAATAACAGTCTTACCACTATTTCTTATTTCTACAACCTGACGAAATCTACTATTGAGAAAATATATCTGAAGATTAAAGGACCATCGCTGCATATCTTCATAGAAGCTGTTAAGATAAGGGTTAGTTTCAACATCTTCGTAATGTGCTTGCCACTTAAAGTGTTTTGCAAGTAATCTTGTCAAGGTGGTTTTTCCGGCACCAATGTTCCCTGCTATTGCGATATGCATAATTCCTGTAATTTTATGATATTGTTAATATTAAGAACCAAATATTGAAGTAACATATCAAAACTATATCCAAAATTAACAAAAAATAATTCGAATTAATGTTTTTATTTATGCTTTGGCTCAATTATGTAAAAAAACTGCAATGATTTTAAAATTGCAAGGGACAAAGGTAAGAAAATTGTAGTATCTGATTAAGGATAAATATAGTTGTTGAAAAAATATTTACAAATCGTGGTAGAAGAAATTATTTTTATTGTTTCTATAATAAATTCTATTTTTATTAATCCTGATTTCATTAACGTTATTATATAGCAACGGTATTGTATCTATCTGCATAGTAAGTGGATTAAAAAACAAATTAGTGTCGTTTTTAAGTATTTGCCACTGACCACTTCTAATATAAAGGTCATCAATATTGACAAATGGTATTCTCTTTATGTAATTTCCAAATCTATCAAAAACAAAAATACCATACTTATTATCTCGTAATATAACCTGATTATCCCTTTCTATTAATTGAACGGGTTGAATTTGATATCCTGTAACATTTAAAATATTTCCACTATTATCAGTTTCATCTAAAAGGTTGTTAAAACGAATCAAAGCTTGAGAGATAGGATCAAATAACCAAAAACCATTATTATAAGATAAGCATACCAAACTAGCTTGTTCGTATCCTAATTCACTTAAATCTATAGGACTATTTTTCACAGCAAGCTGATTATCAAGCAATATTATTTGATTATTATCATCATAATACAATAAAATATTCATCGGATCACTAACATCAAGGGATGTAATATCACCTAAGTACAGATTAGAAAATGTATTGAGTAATACAGCATCTTTAGAATATTTTTTAAGTTCTGAACCATTAACAAAATATAATTGTCCCAAAAGATCCAACTGAAAAAAATCAGTTTTTGAAGGGAATGAAGATTTAGCTTGAGCATATACTGATGACGAAACAAATGCTAAAGCAATAATCAACAACGGAATACCAACAAAAAATATTTTTAAACTTTTCATTTTATCATATTATTAAGCCAATAATCTTCTATTTCAAAAACATTACCAACATTATTCTCCACAACAAGCACCTCTTTTAGTTCCTCAATAATATTTCTCTTATTAGAAAGTCGAGGCACCTTATACTGCCCTCCCAACCTTCCATTTTTAGAAAGCCACTTATAAAACGTATTTACCGGCAAATTTACAACAATAGGTTTCTCTAAAACCATATTCTGAAAACGTTTTGCTTCGTAATCAGAGTTTTTTGTTTTAAGAGCATTATCCAACAATTCTGTAAAAAACAATAAATCAGAAGGTTCTTTTTCAAATTCAATCAACCATTGATGTGTAATACGCTTATTAACATTATCGATTAAAGGTGCAGCTGTATATTCATTTACTATTGCACCTGTATTCTGACAAGCATGATTAATTGCAAAATCAGCATTATCAACAATTAACTCTTCACCGGCAACATTTATATAACTCTTAGTTCGACCACTTATACGAATCCTATAAGGTATTTTACTAGTAAAAATCACCGTATCTCCAATTAAATACCGCCATAATCCTGCGTTAGTAGATATTACCATGGCATAATTTTTTCCTAATTCTACCTGTTCAATTGTTAAAGCCTGAGGATTAGATTTTTCAAGATCTTCCAAAGCAATAAATTCATAGAAAATTCCATAATCTAACAATAGTAGCAGCTCATCACTATCAGAGGAATCCTGAATAGCAAAAAAACCTTCAGAAGCATTATATACTTCCTGGTAATTAACATTGTTGTCCATTATTTTTTCAAAATGCTTGATATAAGGTGCCAAGCTCACTCCACCATGCATTACAAGCTCAAAGTTAGGCCAAACATCCCTAATTTTATTCTTACCGGAAACTTCCAATACTTTTTCTAAAATCACCAACATCCACGATGGCACACCGGAAATAGCTCTAATATCAACATTTAAAGTGTTTTCGACAATTAATTCTAATTTTTTTGACCAGTCTTCCATCAATGCAATGGATAAGTTTGGTGATTTAGTAATATGAGCCCATAAAGGTAGATTGCTCATAAGAATTGCTGATAAATCGCCAATGAAATAATCATTAGTATCGCTTAATTTAGAACTTCCTGCTACTCCAATAGTTTTGCCGCTAAGAAATTCCGAATCAGGATTTTTATGTAAATACAAAGCCAATAAATCCTTGCCTGCTTTATAATGACAATCATTTAAACTATCAATGGTAACAGGTATAAATTTACTTTTTGCATTGGTAGTTCCCGATGATTTTGCAAACCAACGTGTTTCTGTTGGCCATAGCAAATTATGTTCACCATTTAACAAACGCGACACATAAGGTTCTATGTCTTCATATCTGGAAATTGGTACTCGTTGTTGAAAATCATCAATATTCTTAATATCAGAATAACGATAATTTATACCCCATTCTGTATCTTCTGCTTCAGAAATTAAATTGAAAAACAATTCGTTTTGAACATCATGAGGAAACCGCATAAAAAGTTCCATTTGATGATAACGTTTTTTTAGAAACCACGATGTTAACGAATTTATTAAGGCCATATTCTTCAGTTTGATTGGCTAAAATACAAAAAAGCCTAATATATTTTTATTAAAATAAGGCAAATTATAATTCAGTTTCTCTTTTTAGAATATCCTCAATATCTGAAATGCAAGATCCACATCCAGTTCCTGCTCCTGTATTGCTAATTATATCTTGAAGATTCACTTCTTCATTATTGTTATTTATAGTGTAAACTATTTCATGTTCACTTACATCCATACAATGACATATAATCATATAATATTGTCTTCAACACTCATACTTAAATCTCTTTTTTAAAAAAATAAATTGCCTATATTTTCATCAGATATTAATCCTGATTATTCATTAATAATCCTGACGATTAAGTAAAACTAATAAGCTCAGTTCGACATAATATTTCACTCGAGGTTAATAAAATTGGATATTTTTCAAATACCCAAATTTGATTTTTTCTAAATCAGCCTGTACCAAACTTGTTTCGGGAGGTTTTTCCCAGCATTGCCTCCCACATTCATCGCTTTTTCATACAATTTGCTTTTGTATGAATAATGAGGGTTATATTGACGCAGAAGATAATAATTATTTATATAGATTAATTCTAAATAATAATAATATTTAGATTTAACTAAACCTTTTTTTGTTTATTTTTGTCTATCTATCGTTTAGAATACAAACAACTAAAATTATTTTGTTAATTTTATAACTCAATGTGATTTTAATTGATTAAACCAAATTAATACAACATCAGTTAATTTCCATAATATTGTAATTCAACCAATTATATTAATTTAATATATTTTTTATGAGACACTCCTTATTAATAATCATTTTCAGTTTAACAAGTATATTGCTAAGTAGTTTTAGCACAAAGGACCCTGATCCTAGAATTATTGATTATCTCGGACAGGAAAAGGTAGATATTATTTTAAAAAACAATCCTGATTTAATAAATTATTATAACTTTTTTCTAGAAAATAGCTATATAATTTCAGAAGTACCTCAAGATAAATTAATAGATAATAACTTTACAGAAATAAAATTGCCCTTAGAAAACGGAAAAGTGGACAGAGAAAAGCTTAACGTATTAAAATTAAATATTCAAAGAAAATATGATAGCAGAATATATTTTAAAGTAGAAAATTCTAATGAAATTTTTATAATGTTAAGCGAAAAGGAATTTATTGAAAAATATAATGATTACCGAAAAAAACTTGGTTTAATAAATAAATAAGAAACTTATGAAACGAACATGACAATTTTTAATTATAAATTGACCCACAAGGTCATGATTAAAATATTGTTATGTGACTCCATATTACCAACTTAACAAATTTTGAACATATGAAATTATTTAAAAGTATATTAATAATAGCCTTAACAATATTTGCAATAAATATTAATGCTCAAATTTATAATATTGCAACTAATAATGGACAAACAATAAGTACATGTTCAGGAACATTCTATGATAGTGGTGGGCCTACCGGAGGTTATGTAGCTAACGAAACATATACTATAACTTTTTGTCCCTCAACAACAGGAGCATCAATAAATGTAGATTTCACAAGTTGGAATTTGGGAGCGGGAGATAATTTGGAGATTTTTGATGGACCAACAATCTCTTCCCCTAGCTTTGGAGTATTAAGCTCTAATCTTTCCCCAGTAAATATGATTATAAGTGCGTCAGTGTTAAACACTAGTGGTTGTTTAACATTTAAATGGACATCAACGGGAACAGGTGCAGGTTGGGTAGCTAATTTAAGTTGTGGTTTACCTTGTCAGAATTTTTATGTTGACATACTTTCTTCGACGCCACCATTTCATATAGATAGTGGATTTTATTATATTGATATTTGTCCTGGAGACACTGTAAGCATAACAGCACAAGGCAACTATGGACTAAATGATTCTATATATCATCAAGATGATTTAACCTCAACATTTATGTGGGATTTGGGTAATTACACAACTGATACAGCCCAGACTGTAACTACTGTATATGATACAATCAAAGGCTATAATGTAGAACTTAGTGCTTTAGACACACTCGGCTGTCTAGCTTCTCAAACTCCAAAAATAAGAGTAAGATTAAGTACAAGACCAGATTTTGATGGCACACATCAGGTATTAAATGAAATATGCCAAGGTGATAGCACTAGCTTGATAGGAGTAGCAACAACCAAAACATGGCAGGCTAACTCATCATTATCACATGCTGGAACAACTTATTTACCCGATGGTAGTGGTGCTTCTTATACTTCTACATTAATATTTAATGTATTTGCACCAGGTCAAACTGTACAGAATGTATCAGATATATTATCTATAAATGCAACATTGGAGCATTCATATCTTGGTGATTTGAATATTACTGTTACTTGTCCTAATGGACAGAGTGCTACTCTGAAATCATACCCTGGCGGTTCCTCAACATTTCTTGGCGAACCTATTGATAATAATTCTCAGCAAGTAGCTGGATTAGGATATGAATATGCATGGAAATCAACAGGAACAACTACAATGCTTAATGCTGTAGGAACATACAATCACACCTTTACTGATGTACTGGGAACAACATATAGTAATCATTCTTATCTACCTCCATCCTATGCATATCCTGCAACATCTACTGCTCTTGGACCTTTTCCGTTGGTTACTTACCTTCCCGAAACTCCTTATTCTACATTTATTGGGTGCCCTTTAAATGGGTCATGGACAATTACTGTTACTGATAACCTCTTTATTGATAACGGTTTTATTTTTGCTTGGGGAATTGATTTTTCACAAAGTGTACTCCCTGTATCTTGGTCGTATCAACCGGTTATCTCTTCGCAAGCATGGAATAATGCATCTTCTATTATTAGTACAACAGGAAGTAATGCTGTAATTATGCCCTCTGATAGTGGTCAGTATAATTATACATATACTGTAGTAGATGACTTTGGATGTACTTATGATACAACAATCAGTGTAACAGTTGTTCCTACTCCCGAAGTAGATTTGGGAAATGATACTATTATTTGTGGATTCGGAATTGTAAATATTGATGCTGGTAATAATGTTCCAAATAGTACTTATTCATGGAATACAGGAAATACTAATCAAATTCAACAAACAAATATTAGTGGTGACTATATTGCAACGGTTTCTTACTCCAATGGCAATATAGTATGTTCAAATACTGACACTATGCATGTTGACCAATATGATATGGCAGATATAAACCTTGGAGAAGATACCTGCGTTACTGAAGACCTTGTTCTACATGCCGGTAACACTGGTCATAATCCTCCTTTTGTATATCTATGGTCTGATGGATCCACTCAAGAATCCCTTACTGTTACTTCACCAGGAACATATTCCGTTACTGTAGCAATAGACCCCAACAGCCCTTGTATTGAAGAAGATGAAATCGTTGTCACTATGTTTCAACCTGATTTCCTTGGTGATGATCAAGAGTTTTGCAGTTTCGAAGATGTAGGTGTTGTCGTACCTCCAGACGGAACCGGCATGTCACACCAATACAAATGGTCTATGGATGGTAATATCTTGAACACTAATGATAATTTTATTGCTCAAAAATTTATTCCTGTTGGCGACCATATAGTCAAGGTAGAAGTTGACAACGGTTGTACCGATGAAATAAAACTAACTTCAAAAGACTGCCAATTGGAAATACCTAATATTATAACTCCTAATGGTGATGGAGCAAATGACAAATTTAAAATTGAAGGACTCTTAGACTTATCTAATTCTACTCTAATAATATACAATAGATGGGGCAAGAAAGTATATGAAAGTTCAAATTATCAAAATGATTGGGATGGCGATAATCTTGCTGATGGGACATATTTCTATGTACTTAGGACAAATGAAGGTGTTGAAAAGGAATATAATGGAAGCTTAACAATAATGAGAAAATAACTTAAGCTTTACTCACAGTTTCAGATAATTAGTTCCTGTTCGACTCAAATCAGTGAAAGACTTTTGGGATAATATGAACAACTCAACCTGTCCCGAACTTGTTTTGGGAGGTTTTTTTTACAGATTGCCCCTGCTATTGAATGCTTATTTATACTATTCGTTTTACTTTTGTATAAATAATGCAAGTAAATACAATAAAACAAGTTAAATCCCAATCTAAAAAAGGCTCTCAATAATAAATTGAGAGCCTTTTTTGTCTTTATTGTAAGCTATACTTAAGTATGCATCCCTCCACAAACACTAATAACTTGTCCAGTTACATAACTAGAAAGTTCAGAAGCTAAAAATAAACAAACATTAGCAACATCTTCCGCTTGTCCTTCGCGACGTAATGGAATAGTTTGCACCCATCCTTTACGAACGTCTTCAGGTAATTTATCAGTCATAGCAGTGGCAATAAAACCAGGAGCTACTGCATTAACGCGTATGCTTCTGGAACCTAATTCTTGAGCAATTGATTTTGTAAATCCAATTAAACCGGCTTTTGATGCAGAATAATTAGATTGGCCAGCATTGCCTTCAATTCCTACAACAGAACTCATATTTATAATAGAACCACTTCTTTGCTTAAGCATAACTCTTTGAACTGCCTTAGTCATATTGAAAATAGATTTCAAATTAACAGTAATAACTGCATCCCAATCTGCTTCTGTCATTCGCATTAGTAAATTATCGCGAGTGATACCTGCATTATTAACTAAAATATCTATTCTTCCAAAATCAACCATTACATCAGCAATAAGTTTCTCAGCATCATCAAATTTAGCAGCATTAGAAGCATAAGCTTTTGCCTTCACTCCCATTGCAGTAAGTTCTGCCTCGTTAGCAGCTGTATTATCATCTAAAGCTATATCTGTAAATGCCACATTTGCGCCTTCACGACCAAAAGTCATTGCAATTGATTTACCAATACCTCTTGCAGCACCGGTAATTAAAGCTGTTTTTCCTTCTAATAATCCCATGAAATTCTGTTTTTATAATTATTTAAAGTTTGTATTCAATTAATGGAAGCAAAGATAATATAAAAAACTCATTGCTACATTTAGTCCCTTATTACTTCCATTTCCACGTAAAAACCATTTTTAAAAAGAATGATTTTTATTTAAATTCAAGTTAAACAGGTTAAATTAAATATTAAAATAAAACTTTAATAAATTGGGAATCCTCAATTCATTTTTTGTACCTTTGTTTTTATCATCAATCTATTTATCACGCTAAATATTAGATACATATGAAGATACTAAACATAAAAAACATTAGACAAGGAGATTTATATACCATAACAAACGAACCTATTTCATCAATTGATTTAATGGAAAGAGCAGCTAAAGAGTGCTTCAACTGGATTACTAATGAATATTCAAAACCTTCTCATTTTAGTATTTTTGCCGGTATAGGGAATAATGGAGGGGATGCACTTGCCATTGCCAGAATGCTTTCAGTAGAAAAACATAATATTGAAGTATTTATAGTTGATTATTCGGACAAACACTCAGAAGATTTTAGTAGCAATTTACAACGAATAAAGGAATTAAATATTCCAACTACTACACTAAATAAGGATAATTATTCTTTTAAATTAAAAGAAAAAACAAAAATCATTGAAGGTATTTTTGGCTCTGGTCTAAGCCGACCTATTAATAATTTTGTTGCAAATATCATTGACAAAATTAATAAATCCAAATTGGAAATTATTAGCATTGATATTGCTAGTGGGCTTTTTGCAGATAATTTAAATACCGAAAAAAAACCTATTATAATTCATCCAACACACACCTTAAGTTTAGCTTTTCCAAAGCTTGCTTTTTTTCTACCGGAGAATGAAATATTTGTAGGTCAATGGCATAATATGGATATTGGAATTTTAAAAGAGTTTGAAGAAAATGCAGAAGAAACCGCATATTTGATAGAAAGAAAAGACGTAAGACCATTATTAAGGCCAAGGTCTCGATTTTCGCATAAGGGAAATTATGGTCACGGTTTATTAATAGCCGGAAGTTACGGTAAAATTGGCGCTGCTGTATTATCATCTAAAGCATGCTTAAGGACAGGAATAGGTTTATTGACAACACATATACCCTCATTAGCAGTTAACATACTTCAAACAGCAATTGCTGAAGCTATGCTAAGTATTGACAGTCACGAAAAGATATGCACAGAAGTTAAGAATTTAGAGAAATACAATGCAATCGGTATTGGTCCAGGCCTGGGAACAGAAAAACAAACGCAGCTTGCTCTAAAGATAATTATACAAAATACATCTAATCCTATGGTACTCGATGCCGACGCACTAAATATACTTTCTAAAAACAAAACATGGTTAGCTTTTTTACCAAAAAATAGTATTCTAACTCCCCACCCTAAGGAATTTGAGAGACTTGCCGGTAAATCTTATAATAGTTTGGAAAGAATAGAAAAACAAAAGTCACTAAGTGTTAAGTTTAACATTTTCATAATTCTAAAGGGCTCATATACAAGTATTAGTACTCCTGATGGTAAAATATTCTTTAATTCAACGGGAAATCCGGGAATGGCCACTGCTGGTAGCGGAGATGTTCTTACAGGAATAATTCTATCTCTACTTGCACAAAAATATAGTCCTTTAGAAACTAGTATTTTAGCTGTATATTTACATGGATTAGCTGGTGACTTTGCTGCTTTAGAAAAAGGCTTTGAAGCACTAATTGCCAGAGATATTATTGACAATTTATCAAAAGCATTTATAGAAATACACAAATAATTATAAAAATAGAAGATAAGAATATGTACACAAAGCATTTAAACTATTGCAACATCTCATTTTATAACAACAGTATTTATTTCTATCTTTGGCGACTGATTTATAACAATCATACCAGAAACTAACATATATAAGCAAGCAATTTAATATACCATTACCATGGAAAACTATTTTGAACAATTTAGAGAAAATATTATAGGACAGAATCATATTTTCAAAAGCCCTTATGGAGAACAAAAAATCATATATGCAGATTGGATTGCTAGTGGTAGATTATACCAGAAAATTGAAGATAAAATGTCAAAGACTTTCGGTCCGTATGTTGCAAATACACATACCGAAACCAGTGAAACCGGTACTATAATGACACGTGCATATCATCATTCAAAAGAAATTATCAGAAAACATATAAATGCAAACAAAAACGATGTTATAATAACATCAGGCTTTGGAATGACCGGAGTTATAAATAAATTTCAGAGAATACTAGGATTAAAATCATGCGATAAAATAATTAATAGCAAATGTATTCACGAGGATAAAGATAAACCTGTAGTTTTCATCACCCATATGGAACATCATAGTAACCAAACTTCATGGTATGAAACTATGGTTGATGTTGTGATATTGCCACCTACAGATGAAGGTTTGGTTGATTTGGAGAAAATGGAAGAAATCGTAAGTAGCTACTCCGACAGGAAGAAACTAATTGGCAGTTTCTCTGCATGTAGCAATGTTACAGGAATAGAAACCCCATACCACGAGATGGCAGAGATTATGCATAAACACGGCGGCTTATGCTTTGTTGACTTCGCTGCATCAGCACCATATGTAGATATAGATATGCATCCTGAGAATCCAAATCAAGCATTAGACGCTGTTTTATTCTCACCACATAAATTTCTTGGCGGTCCAGGAAGTTCAGGAGTATTAGCTTTCAATAAAGACCTTTATCTTTTAGAATCTCCGGATCAGCCTGGTGGCGGAACTGTTGACTGGACAAATGCTTGGGGAGAATATAAATATTGTGATGATATAGAATCACGTGAAGATGGAGGAACTCCTGGATTTTTACAAGCTATCCGTACAGCCCTATCCATTGAACTAAAAGAACAAATGGGTACAAAAAATATTAGACAAAGAGAACATGAACTAATTGAAATTGCTTTTAAAGAATTAAATAAGGTTCCGGGATTGCATATTCTCGCCGATAATATTAAAGATAGAATTGGAGCTATTTCATTTTATATTGATAATATTCATTATAACCTTATTGTTAAACTACTAAATGATAGATTTGGAATACAAGTGAGAGGTGGTTGTGCCTGTGCCGGTACTTACGGGCATATTTTGTTAGGTATAACTAAAGAAGAATCACATAAAATAACAGACAGAATAAACAAAGGAGACCTTAGCGAAAAACCAGGCTGGATAAGAATGTCAATACATCCAACAATGACAAATAAAGAACTTATGCATATTTGCTATGGCATTTCTGAAATACAAAAACATCATGATGAATGGGAAAAGGATTATGTTTATGATAAATCCAATAATGAGTTTATTCATAGGAGTTTTTTAACTAAAGAAAGATACGAAATTTCCAACTGGTTTAAACTGTAAAATATTCATATTCAAAGCATTGAAAAAAATCAAATTTGATATTCTCAAACCATATATTATGGTTTTATTTGCCATGTTATTTTGGGGCTTATCATATGTTTGGATAAAAATTGCTTACCAATATCTCGGTCCGATTAGCACTGTGGTAATACGATTAATGTTATCTACAATTATAATGATTGTCATAGCATGGGCTTTAAAAATAAAGATAGTCCCATATAAAGAAGACATTAAAGCTTTTTTACTATTAGCATTACTTGAACCATTTGGATATTTTATTGGAGAAAGTCTTGGGCTTCAATATGTTTCCAGCTCTATTGCAAGTATTATGATTGGAACCATTCCGCTATTTATTCCGATATTCGCATTTTTTATTCTTAAAGATAAAATAACAGTAAATAACATTATTGGACTAATAATCAGCTTTGTTGGATTATTAATACTTATTGTAAACAAAGATTTTAGTTTTCAAGCATCACCATTAGGTATTTCATTGATGCTATTAGCTGTATTCTCCGGTGCGTTATACACAATACAACTTAAAAAATTATCTAATAAATATAAACCGGAAACTATAATCATAAATATGCAAATAATTGGTTTGGTTTACTTTACACCTCTTTTCATATTAAAAGAATGGAATGATTTTGTAGAAGTAAGCTTTAATGCTGAACTAATCATTACTCTATTAAAACTTGTGATATTCTCTTCATTAGGAGCATTATATTTCTTTATTCAAGCAGTAGAGAGAATTGGAGTAACAAAGACTAGTATGTTTACCAATCTAATACCTGTTGTAACAGCTATTTCAGCGTGGATAATTTTACCTGATGAAGAACTGAGTATAAAATTAGCTATGGGTATTTTTATTGTAATACTCGGTGTTTATATTGGCAACACTAATAAAATTAATTTATCATAATAACTTTCTTAGTTGCACACTTTATAGGATAGCACCTAATAATAAAATAGAACTTTTTATGCTTTTTCAAGATAGAAACTAAATTCTGAACCTTCACCAACTTTACTTGCAATTTCTAATTTACTATTATTTCGTTTAAGCATATCAATTACCAATTTCAATCCAAATCCACTACCCTTTTCATCATTAGTACCAACACTAGTACTGAAGGTATTAATATCTAAGGCATCTTGAATCTGTTTATCAGTCATACCTACTCCATTATCTTTAACTTTAATCAACACTTTATCTCCAGCACAAGAAGCATGTATAATAATACTACCTCCTTCCGGGGTAAATTTGATAGCATTACTCAATAAACTTCTAATTATAGTTAAAAACATATTTTTATCAGAGTAAACATAGCACTTGAAATCAATTTCCTTTATTAGTCTAATTGATTTAGATTCAATGGAATGAATATGAAGAGATACAACACTTTCAAGCAATTCACCAACATTGAGCTTTATGGAATTAAAACTCATCTTTTCACCTTTTATTCTGGACCAATCTAGCAAATTATGCATTAATGAATTTGTTTGATTAAGAGTTTTATTAACAACTTCTAAATAATCAGGCCAATCTTCACGATCCGTATCACCATCAATCATAAGCTCAATCAAACCAATGACACTGCCTAAAGGACCTTTAAGATCGTGAGCTATAATTGAATAAGTTTTATTTAGATGTTCGTTAGTTTCTTTAAGTTCTTTAAGTACTTCCTTTAATCTATTATTTTGCTTTTTTCTTTTTATCTCAGCACGAAATACTAAAGCCAAAATTATTAATACTAAAACTATTATTATAATCAAAGAGATATTAATAATTCTATTTCTCTTCTTTTCAATTTCAAAAGAGTGTACTTCAAGTTTTCTGGCTTCCATTTCTTTTTCCAGTTGCAGCTTTGTGGCAGTATTATTCAACAACCATTCTTTAACTTTAAGTAATTCTTCATAATAATAAGGAGTCTGTTCAAAACTACCTTCCCTTTTCAGAACTTTAATAATATTATTAAGTACATTACTATAAAAGCTGTAATTATTAATAATTTTGGCTTTATCTGCCGAACTCTTAAAATAATATAAAGCTGAATCTAATTTATTAAGACTGTAATAGCATCTTCCTAAACTATTTAAGGCAAACATTAACTTAACATTATTAGAATCTTTTAATAACAATTTATAATTCTTTAATGCAACGCTCTTAGCCTCGTCATATCTTCCATTATCTAAAAGGAATGAAATATAAGTTCTGTATGAACTATTTAAGTTCGAATTTGGTGCATTTTGCAAATCACTTTCAATTGCTTTTTTGATATAATATTCACCACTATCTAATTGATTATTCTTTATGAAATAATTAGCTATATAGCTGTATGCAACAGAATAGTTTCCATACTGTTTTGCCTTTTTTCTACTTTCTAATGATTTCATATAATATACGTAGGCTGAATCACGGTAGTTTAATTTTTCATTTGCTATACCTAAATTTTGATAGCATACTGCTAAGCCTCCATCAAGTTTTTCATTATCATAATATTTTTGAAAAATATTTTTAGATTGGAAATAGTAATCTTTAGCCTTATTGTAAAACTCCTCACCAAAATATACATTACCGATATCTATCAATAGCCATGCATAGGCTCCCCAATCTTTTACCGCTTTGAATATTTCAACATTTGATAAAAATATTTTTAATGCTTTTTCATATTCACCATTGTTGTATATAATATTGGCCAAATCATTACTTATCAATGCTCCTGTTCTTTTATAACCATATTCTGAACAATAATTAAGACTTTCATCAAAAACATTTATTGCTTTTTCATAATTTACCTCTATAATACCATTAGCATAATACCCTCTACCAAGCAAGTATTTTTTAGTGATGCCATTTTCAATTTTATATTTAGCTAAATTTTTATTAAAAAGCTCTAATTTCTGATAATATAAACTGTCGCTACAGTTTATTGCTAAATGATTTGATATATCGACTAAAGTACTATCAATGTATCTGTCATCTATTTTAGCATTACCTTTTTGGATATAACTAAAGAAAATAAGTATTGTTAATAAATATAGTGTTAAAAATTTCATATTTGAGCAATTGAGCAAACTTTATTATAAAATATTTAAAGCATACAAATATAATAATATTTAATTTATTTACCTAATTTGTTTTTCCATTATAATATAACAGATAATATTATTTACTCTTATGCCTAATTTTAATCCGCATTATTCATACAAAAGCAAAGTGAATTAATTGTGAATAAAACTAATTTTCCCAATCTAAAAGTCGTTTTTCCCCTTCAAGTAATTTTATATCGCTAATATCCTGCGACACTTCCAGAGTACCTCTAAATTTACCTTTATTATCACGTATTGCAAAATACCTAATAAGTACAAAATGCTGACCCATAGGGATCCAGAAACTAGCATCATCTTTTTTACCGTTTCTGAAAGCATCGACAATTTTCTCCACAACATGTACACTTTCAGGAGGATGACAATTCTGTACTTCACGCCCTATTATTGCTTTTGTTCTTGGAAAGATTCTATGTTTAGGAGTAGAAAAGTATTTTACCTTATCATTCTCGTCCACATAAGTAATATCTACAGGAAGGTGATTGAAAATCATAATTATTTGTTCCGGGCTCATGCTTCCAGTATCAAGATTAACTTCGCCATTATTCTCTAACATTGGTTCACGACTAGTATTCTGCTCGATATTTTGAATTTGAATAAAAGGAAAGTCGAATTGAGAAATTTCGTGCTTTAATCTATCCATTTCTTTGTCAGGAATACTTAAAAGCATTTGTGGAAAAAGTATTTTTTCATCACGAAAACGTATAGCTTTTAAATCAAAATATAACTTACTGGAAACAACATTAAATTGCTTTAAATCAAAACTATCAGCCTTAACAATCTCCGGTATCTGCTTAAGATACATCCTAATATCATCATGAATAGACCACATTACCTGAACACATTTATAACTATCCCAATACTTCTCAATTAAAGGAAACAACAAATTCTCTTTAATAGTGAAATAATTGACATAAGGCTTAATAGATTTGATATAACCTTCAATTTGAAGTAATGCTTCTTTAGTTACTCCTTCTTTATTAATTATTTTTATAGGTTCTTTTAAGTCATTAAGTTTTTCTTCAAGAACGGTACTGCTTTGTTGCAGATAATCTAAAATATTACCAGCTACAGGCGCTGGTGTTTCAAAATTATTAAGAGCCTTGTAAAATAGATTAAGTAATTTAGCAATATGTTTCTTCAAATCATTTATTGGATAACCTTTCTCAACTAAGATATGTACAATTTCTATCACATCTGATGGCATAATGGATTCTATGGTATCCATATTTTCTTTTACATAAGCTGCTGGCTTATTTTTATTGATAATAACTTCAGAGAGTTCTAAAAGCTTTTCAATCTTTTTAGAATTATGATTTGTAAATTGTGACATTATGTAGAACTTTAATAATTATGTATACAATTAAATAATGCTTAAAACATTATAATGACCTTTAAATAAAAGATTTTATAATTCTAAGCTTATGAGTGTATTTTCGTGTGTCAATATTGAAAATACCTTGATGATCGATAGCATCTATTCTAACTTTCCCGGAAGCATGCAGAATTTTATTATCGCCAAGCAAGATACCGACATGAATAATATTACCGTCATTATTATCAAAGAATGCCAAATCTCCTACTTTAGCATCAGTGATAAAATTGACAGTCTCGCCTTGGCTTGCTTGCATAGATGCATCACGAGCAAGACTAATACCACTGACTTTATAAACCATTTGAGTTAAACCAGAACAATCAATGCCAAAAGGATTTTTCCCGCCCCAAAGATATGGGGCATTAATAAATGTCATTGCATTTTCAATAATGATTTTCCTCTTTGGCTTTAAATTAGAAGGAACAGAACTACCTTCGTAAATATACTCATTTTCAGCAATTCTAAAAGTATTCTGCCTTAAATCAGGTAAATGACTTCCCATCAAGAGAGGAATCATTTGTTTACTTTTTTTCAAAGCAACAACCTGCACTAAATCAGTAGAATAAAAAATTGGAGAACTGCTAATTCTGTTCATTTCTTCATCATCGATAATAGTAAACTGTTTGGGGTCAACCCAGCCTTGATAATGGTCATAACTTACTTTTATATAAGCCCAATTGGTACTTTGTTCCAACACTTCTATTGTTTCTCCAAACATTATTTGCGAAACCATTTCTGACCTATCATCAGATGCAGCCCTTAAAGGCATAATACTTACCGTACAAATTGCAAAAGCCATATTCTTGTTTTAAACTTCAAAAATACATTTTTTTTAAAACCATTATACAATAAACATTATTACCAATTTATTACTTTAATTCAACCGGCAAAAGCATCTTTTTAATATTTAAAAAAAATAAATCCTGTAGATATCATTTTAGATATCTACCGGTTAAAATTGTCTCAACCTGCATTATAATTTTTTGATTTATAATTTAAAAACACAAAATTATTAAGAATAACAACGTTTAACGGAAAATATTTTCCTCTTAATTTAAATTTTATTAAAATTATCTTTACACATAAGCTTTATTGCTAAAGCCCATAAATATAATAAGATATCTTCCTATTTCGGCACCATATAATAAAGCCAATTTTATGACTTATACGAATATAATTAAGTAATTCCATATTTTAAAAAAAATAATTAATCTCAAATTTTGTATATTTGCAATTATAGATAATCTTACAACTAATTGTAACTAAATATAAGTTCATCATGCAAGGTAAAAAAACGTATCAGGAGAAATTATTCACAACAATACAACTTTCAAAAAGAATTCCTTCTAATAATTATTATCGTAGGATGAAAAGATTAATAGATTTTAGTTTTATCTACAAAAAGACTGAATCCTTATATGGTAAGAAAGGAAAAGAATCAATCGACCCAGTTGTTTTTTTTAAACTATGTTTAATAAAAAAAATAGAGAATATTTCCAGCGATAGAAAATTAATTGCTTTATGTAGACTACGCTTAGACTTATTATATTTTTTAGATTATAATCTCGACGAAAAATTGCCTGCTGCTACAACCATCAGCCACACTAGAAGAAACTACCCTGAGGAATTATACAATTCTATATGTGAAGAAATAGAGTTAAAAAGAAAAGACATATAGATTATTCGCCAAAATTTTATTCTTAGAATAAGGCTTTTACAAATTATTCTAATCTATCTATCACTTATAATTATATCATCTCAAAATCATCTTTTTGCACCCAGCCTTCACTACCATTAGCAATCTTAATTTTTTCCCAAGTAGAAGTATTTTCCAACAGCTGCACCTTAGACCCTTGATGTAAAATAAACAAAGTACTACTTCCTTCATCCGGAGCACTTTTAACATTTACTGTTGGGGTAAAAATAATTGCAGTATTATGAGTAGTCTTTAATTTATAACTATTATAGCCAATCAATCCACTTAAAATACTTAAAACCATAAATATAATTGAAAAAACGAAAGCTGTTTTCTTAGCACTAATACTTTTAGCTACAAAGAAAATAATCAAAAATAGTAAAAACACTATGTATACTCCAATGTTCACAATTGTCCATTGTTTTTCATTAAGAGAATAAACAAGTTTTTTCCACCATGTTTTAAGAAAGAATTCCGGCACCGGCTCTATCCTATCAGCAATTTTGGTATTAGCAATTTTAAGATTGTAATTTATATCTTCGTTATTTGGTTCTAACTTTTTAGCTTTCTCATAATAATATATAGCCTTAGGCACATCATCGAGCTTAAACCAAGCATTACCAAGATTATAATATATTGCTGCCGATTCCACATTATTTTTAATCATAGAATCACATAGTGATATTGTCATTTCATAATCACCTTTTGCATAATAATCATTAGCTGTATCAAATAATGTTTTTGCAGAATCTGCTAACATTATCAAAGGGATAAAAACTATTATCACAAAAATTCCATATACTTTTTTCATATTCCTAAAGTTTTTCATCTAAAAAATATCAGACACTTTGCTTATAAATATTCTATTTAACTTTTTAACTTTTTAATCTTAACAATTGATTCTTAATAAATTAGATATTACTAATTTCTATTTTAATGTTTTCTCAATTTTACTGATAATATTAATAGAACGATTATAAAGATTATTCAAATCACTTTGTTCCTGCGATGGAGAATATCTTGCATATTCGCAAGTCTCTAAAATACTCTTTACTTCATTAATATCATTTTCATCAACACCTTGAGAAGCCAATTTTTCATTAATCAAATCTATGCTAAGTTCAGCCATACTTAAATTAAACTTATCGGAAATATAACCCCATATTGCCTTTGAAGTTTCCTCATAAAAACTTGCTGTATCATTTGATTTCAAATAATTATGAGCATTTTTCAGCCTTTTCTTAGCCGCTTTAGTAGCTTTCTTAAGTCGCATATGACTAACATTTGCCTTTTTTATTTCGCGCTTACGCAAGAAAACAATAACAAATATTGCTAATAAAGGAGATAAAATTAAGCTTAAAATATGTCCAATGGAGTTAAAACTATGTGCTCCAAGTTCATCCAACTCCCCCATATTAAGCATAATATGTCTAATATCTTTTCCAACATATTTTACTTCATCTCTATTTACAGCAGCTCCTGAAGTCACAGCATAACTCTCGCCATCACTTGGCAATACATGTATTTTAAATTCTGGTGATGTACAGCTTTCGTAATGTTCGGTCTGAGGGTTAAAATAGGAAAAACTAATCTTTGGAATTTTGAAATCTCCAGGATTTCTAGGAATTATTAAATATTCATAGGTTTTGCTACCAGTAACTCCATTAGCTGTATTCTTACTATTCTTACTGATTTTTGGATCGTAAACTTCAAAATCAGGAGGAAAATTAAATTTTGGAGACTCTAAAAGGTCAACATTTCCTTTACCCATAATTTTTACTTTTAGGTTAAAGGCATCATTTGCTTTTAGTTCAGTCTTATCAACACTAGCATCCATAGTAAAATTCCCCACTACTCCGCTAAAGTTTTTTGGTTTTGGTGTTGGTAAGCTTTTAACATTAATATTCACAACAGGTGAATTTAAGCTAAGATTTTTATTATCATAATATTGCACTATATTACCATACATCATTTGCTCAAACCTATCTCTAGCCTTACGTCTTTTAATAATTTGAATCGCTACATCCAATTTGAATGACCCTAACTGCAATTTTCCACTTTTCTGAGGAAACAATATAACTTTCTGTAATACCACAACATTATATGATTGGCCATTTACAACTTCTTTGCTTAATTTTAAATCTCCAATATCAATATCTTCTTTCCAAAAGCCCGTATAAGAAGGTTCTTTAAAATCGGTAATATTACTCACATTCTCTTTAGAATACAATTTCTGTGTAAGCAATATTGGTTCTCCAACATAAGCGTTCCTATGATTAACAATAGAGCGAACAAAAACAAGGCCATCAGGATTGAATTCCGGATTGGATATACTCTGTCCACTATTTGAAGTATTACTTTGTACACTTTTTACAACTTCAATTGCAAGTGGAGCAGATTTATAAATCTTAGATTTATATTTAAATGTTGCTACAGGCAATTTAAAAGAGCCTATTTTTGTGGCGCTAAGATAGTAAGTATAAGATTTTTTTGTAGAACGACTTGTTCTACCATTAATTATTTGCATACTTGTTGAAGTACTTTGACTTGGACCTCCAAGTAATTTAAAATCACCAAAATCAGGACTGATAAATTCTCCATCTTGATTGACACTATAGGTAATCCTAAACTGACCTCCCTGCTCAACTTTGGAAGGAGCATTTACGGTAAATTGGACATCCTGAGATTTAGCACTAATTGTAAAAATTAAAGCTAAAAGGAATATCCAAATTGCTATATTATTTCTTATCTTTCTCATATTACCAATCTTTCTCTACCTTAACTGAACTAACTTTCACTTTGCGTTTATCAACTTTATCTTTTGTCTCTTTCTCTTTTTCAGCAATAGCTCTCAATATCCGTTCAGCATCCTTCATATCTACTTTCTTTTGTTCCTTTTCCTGTTGAGCTTGTTGCTGTTTATCTTTATCGCCATTTTGCCTTTGCTGTTCTTCATTTTGTTTATCCTGATTTTGCTTATCTTGATTTTTTTTATCCTGATTTTGCTTATCCTGATTTTGTTTATCTTGATTTTGTTTATCTTGATTTTGTTTATCCTGATTTTGCTTATCTTGATTTTGTTTATCTTGATTTTGTTTATCCTTGTTCTTTTTATCCTTGTTCTGTTTATCCTTGTTCTTTTTATCTTGATTTTGCTGCTTTTGTTTAAGCTTCATAGCATAAATAAGATTATATCTAGTTTCATTATCATTTGGATTAATCTTTAATGCATTTTTATAAGCTTCTATACTTCCGTCAATATCTTTTTCGAGTAATTTACTATTTCCCAAATTATGATAAACATGAGATTTGATATTATCATTAGGCGCTTTTGCAATTAAAGACTCATAAGAAGCAGCAGCTTCTTTATATCTTTTTTGCTTAAATAAATTATTAGCAAGATTGTATTTAGCTTTAAAATAGTCATCATTTTCGATAAGTGCCAGTTGATATTTTTCTTCAGAAGTTTTAAAATCACCTTTTTTATAGGCTTTATTTCCTTCCCTCGTTAATTTAATAGATTTGCGGCTAATATCAGTTTGTGAATAACCAACATTAACAGATAAGTCCATAAGACCTAAGATTATAACTAAATACACTAATATTTTTTTCATATCATTAATATTATTTAATTATTTCTGTTATTAAATAAATCAAAACGCTTATTAATTGATTTTCTCTCACCTAGAAGCAATTCAAGGATAAGGAATAATATAGCGATAGCAGTAAAAATTTGAAAACGGCTTTCATAGTCCTTGAAAGTTTGTGTTTCAATTTCTGTCTTATTCATCTTATTAATTTCTCCTAGAATAACTTTCAGACCGGCATTATTATTACTAGCACGCACATACTTTCCGTCAGCATTTTCGGCAATACTTCTTAATAAACTTTCATTAAAACGAGAAATAACTGTATGACCTTCTCTGTCTTTTTTATAACCTATTCTTACATCATTTCTAAAAATAGGTATTGGAGCACCTTTCACTGTGCCCATTCCAATGGTATAAATCTTTATTCCCTCTTCTGCAGCTTTTTTAGCCTGTTCCAACGCACCATCTTCATGGTCTTCGCCATCGGTAATTATAATAATTGCTTTATTCCTATCAGAATTCTTATCTTCAGAATTTTCAAAAGTTGTCCTTGCCATTTCTATAGCCGAAGATATACTAGTTCCTTGAGTACTAATAAAATCAGTACTTACTGAAGATAGAAACATTTTTGCAGCACTATAATCTGTTGTAATAGGCAATTGTGTATATGCTTTTCCAGCAAATACAATAATTCCTATTCTATCTCCTTCTAACTTATCAACAAGCTTTGATATTTCTCTTTTAGCTCTTGAGAGTCTACTAGGTTTGATATCTTCTGCCAACATAGAATTAGATATATCAACAGCAATAATCATATCAATCCCCTTGCGCTGCACCTTCTCTAATTTCGAGCCAATCTGAGGATTTGAAATTGCTACAAATAAACTACTAATGGCAATAATTATCAATAAGAATTTCCAATTCTTTAAACGATAACTCACCCTTGGTATAAGTCTTGTAACAAGTGCTTTATCCCCAAAAGATAACCAATTTTTCTTTTGCAAACGAATAATAACAATCCATGCTATCCATAAGAATGGGACTATTATTAATCCATACAAATATTCTGGGTGTTCAAATCTAAAAATATCCATAATGCAATTAAGGTTTTATTCTAAATATACTCAAACGCAAAGCTACTTCAATGAGTAAAATTAACAATGCAGCAATTGCAAAATATAAAAACTCTTCGGACTTATTCATAAAAATATTCACATCTATCTTAGATTTCTCTAGCTTATCAATTTCTTGATATACAGCCTTTAAGCTATTATTACTAGTAGCTCTAAAATACTTACCATCTGTTGCTTTGGCAACTTTCTTAAGAATATCCTCATCAATCTTTACCGGTACATTCATGATTTGTTCACCAAAGGCTGTTTGCACAGGCATTGGGGCTGTTCCTTTGCTACCAACTCCGATAGTATAAATCCTTATTCCATAATTTTTTGCTATCTGCGCAGCAGAAAGCGGATCAATACTACCACTATTCTGCACGCCATCAGTAAGTAGTATAATCACTCTACTAATAGCTTTGCTATCTTTAATTCTATTTATAGCTGTTGCCAATCCATCGCCAATTGCAGTACCATCTTCTATCATCCCACTCTTTATAGGCTTAAATAGGTTTTTCAACACATTATGATCGGTTGTCAATGGACATTGTGTAAATGCCTCACCACTAAAAATTACTAAGCCTATCCTATCGTTCTTTCTACCATTAATAAATTCCTTGGCAACATCCTTAGCTGCCTCTAACCTATCTGGTTTTAAATCTCTTGCACGCATACTACCAGACACATCTAACGCCATAATAATATCAATGCCTTCCACATTCACTTTGCGTTGACTACTATGAATTTGTGGCCTTGCCATTACTAAAATAAGTAAAGATAAGACTATCATTCTCAATACAAAAGGCAAATGTCGCAATCTTGTCCTTAGGTTTGGCTTTAAGTCTTTAGCCCATACCAAAGAAGGAATGCTTAAAGAAGCTGTTTGCTTTTTGTTCTTTAATATGTAGAAAACTATCAATAAAGGAATTGCAATAAATAGCAATAACCAATATGGATACCCAAATGTTATTTTATCTAAATAGGAAATCATGGTTCAACCTCCTCTTTTTTATCATTAAGTTTTTCTATTGGCTTAGTTTTTTCCACAAAATTATAAGCCCACTTTAGAGCCTGGCTGTTTTGATCTGCTAATGGCTGTACTTTGGCAAATTTCACAAAATCAGACAACTCCAGCACTTTACTTGTCTCATTTACAAGTTCTTTTTCTAATTCGAGTTTACTAAGGTTAGCAATAATATCTTCAGTAATCATCTCCATTGCTCCAAACTTAAAACGATCTTCCATATATGAACGTATAATTTCTGTAAGTTCTGAGTAAAACTCTTTTACAAATCCATTCTGCCATAATTTCTTATCACTTAATAAATCAAGATTCTTCTTTGCAATGATATGTGGTGGAATTTTTGGTTTTTTAGGTAAACTAATAATAGGTTTATGGTTTTTAATTCTTTTATAAACATAAATACCCACAATAAGTAACACGATGACTATCAATGCTATGATAATATAAGGGATTATCTCTTTAATACTAAAAGGCTCTTCGATAATAGGTTTGATATCTGTAATACCTTTTTTCATATCTACCTTTAAAGGAAAAACTCCCAATAGAAGTGCATTTGTATTTACAGAAGAATATACAGAATCATTAAGGACATTATATTTATACTCAAAAGGAGGAATAGCAAAATAACCAGTATCAAAACTTGTTATTAAAATACTCATTGATATCTGTAGCCTACCATCACTTAAAACAGTAGTATCAGGCTCGCTAAAGCTCAACATATCAACTTTATCTCCTATTTTATCTGTTATCATTGGTAAATATACAGTCTTAGCTTTGGGCTGTATCATCTGCAACCTAATATTAGTTTGAGCGCCAATAAGTATCATATTGGTATCAAGGCTTGCCGAAACAGAGATATCCTGACTCCATAGCCTTGACGACGTAAGCATTAAAAGAAAAAGTGTTATGTATATTTTAAAATGTTTCATTTAATAAAATATTTGAATATTTAATAAATTAATAACGACTTTCACGCATTTTAAATAATTTAATCAATGGCTTTACATAATCCTGTCCTGTGAATATATTAATATTATCGACACCGGAATGACGGAATACATTTAGAGCATTTTTTTCATTTTCTGCATACCATCTAGCATAGGTTTTTTGGACCATTTCATCAGAAGAATCAATAAAGCTTTCATGACCTGTTTCTGCATCAACGACTTTTATCAAACCCATTTTAGGAATCTCTTTTTCTCTTAAATCATTAATTTTAATAGCAGCTATATCATGCTTACGATTAGCTATTTGCAAAGGTGATTTAAAATCAGAATAATTAAAATCGGAAAGAATAAAAGCAGTACATTTCTTTTTTATAGCATTAGTTAAATATCGTAATGCCTCTTCGAGATTTGTACCTTTCTCCTCGGCTTTAAAATCTACCAATTCTCTTATAATTCTTAGAATATGAGACCTTCCTTTTGCCGGTGCAATAAATTTCTCAATTTTACTGCTAAAGAATATAACTCCAACTTTATCATTATTCTGAATTGCTGAAAAAGCTAATACAGAAGCGACTTCTGTTATTACCTCAGATTTAAAATTCGTCTGCGTTCCAAAAAGATTAGAAGCACTGACATCAATCAAAAGCATTACTGTCATTTCCCTCTCTTCCTCAAAAACCTTTATAAATGGTTGATTGAATCTAGCAGTAACGTTCCAATCTATATTCCTAATATCATCACCAAATTGATATTCGCGAACTTCGCTAAAAGCCATTCCACGTCCCTTGAAAGCAGAGTGATAATGGCCTGAGAATATCTGATTTGACATTCTTCTGGTTTTTATTTCTATCTTCCTAACACGCTTTAATATATCTTTGGTTTCCAAAGCATTAAGTTTTTCGTTAAACAATATAATTATTTATTCCAATGATTAAAAGAAATATTGTTTAGGGGACTTCTACTGTATTTAATATTTCACTTATAATATCAACAGTAGAAATATTTTCAGCTTCAGCTTCATAAGTTAATCCAATTCTATGACGCATTACGTCAGCACAAACAGCACGTACATCTTCAGGAATCACATAACCTCTTCTTTTAATAAAAGCATACGCCTTTGCAGCTAAGGCCATGCTAATACTTGCCCTTGGTGAACCACCAAAACTGATAAAGTTTTTAAATTTATCTAAGCCGTATTTCTCAGGATAACGGCTTGCAAAAACAATGTCAGTAATGTAATTCTCTATTTTTTCGTCGACATAAACTTTACGAACAACTTCTCTGGCCCGAATTATATCTTCGGCATTTAATATTTTCTGATTTTCAGGTTTTGTGTTTGTTATTTGAGAACGCAAAATAGATTTTTCCTCCTCTTTAGTAGGATAATCTATAACTACTTTCAACATAAATCTATCTACCTGAGCTTCAGGTAACGGGTATGTACCTTCTTGTTCTATAGGGTTTTGAGTAGCAAGCACCAAGAATGGTTTTGGTAAATCATAAGTAACATCACCAAGGGTAACTTGTCTTTCTTGCATTGCTTCTAACAAAGCACTTTGCACTTTCGCCGGAGCTCTATTTATCTCATCAGCAAGTATAAAGTTAGCAAATACTGGACCTTTACGAGTTTCAAAAGTTTCTTTCTTCTGACTATAAATCATTGTTCCTAAAAGGTCGGCAGGAAGTAAATCTGGTGTAAACTGAATACGACTAAAATCAACATTTACAGCCTTGGCAAGTGAATTAATAGCTAATGTCTTTGCCAAACCAGGAACACCTTCCAAAAGTATATGTCCGTCTGACAAAAGGCCTATTAATAATCTTTCAACCATGTGCTTTTGACCAACAATAACTTTTCCCATTTCAATGTTAATCAAATCTACGAAAGAACTTTCCTTTTGAATAAGGTCGTTTAACTCTTTAATATCCATTTCCATTTCCATAATTTATGTATTTGTTTGTTTTGTTTATCAAGTAAATGCAAAGTTATGATTTTCGCAAAACACATATTAGATACTCTTGTTAAATATCGTTAAGCAAATAAGAAGTATTTATTTAGGCTTAGGCTTTTGAAAACTACGAATTAAAATTATTACTACAATTAGCGGTATGCCCTAAATATTTAATTACGAAACAAATAATTTTTTACATAATTTAGCGTTTTTAAATTCATTTGTAAAATACAATTATGAAAACACGATTTAGTTTACTAATAATTATACTTTTTATATCATCAACAAGCTTATTTTCTCAATTCAGATTTAGCTATGGAGGTAAACTTGGCGGTGCTTCAACTAATCTAACCGGAGTTGGATTAAAAGATTTTATTCCTGCACCAAAAGTTAAATTTGTTGGAGGTCTCATTACTAATTTTGCCTATGGTAGTAGATTTGCACTGCAAATTGAAGCATTATATTCAGGAAAAGGTTCAGCTTTTAAATACTATGCAGATAATAGCATTTATGTAGGAAAAGCAAGCATAGAAGAGAAATTAGGTTATTTTGCTGTTCCTGTTATATTACAATTTAAAATGGGTGATAAAGATAATTATTTCCACTTCGACGGAGGTATTGTTTACAACACTTTAGTTCATGATAAATATAATGGAACAATTATTATTACTGATGATAAAGGTAATGAAATTGAACAAGAAATGACCATTGAAGAAGACCCTGCTAAAACAGATTTAAGCTGGGCAATTGGCATTGGACTGGTAGCTAATGGATTAAATTTTGATTTCAGATACGAAATAGGAACAGATGCTGTATTTCAACAAAAAGAAGGTAATCCTCAAATTAACAATCGATCATTTCAGGTTACTGTTGGCTATACTTTAGTTTACTAATTCTAAAGATGCGATTTTTATAACTAGTGAAGCATTAGCTTTAGCATCAAATTCTTCAGTTGGAATTATGATTTTTTTCACTCCTTCTCTTTTATCTATTCCATATTGGTATGCCTTATCGTAATAAGATAAACTAATATCCACAACTTTTCTAAAATCATTATTTTCTAATGCTTCCAAGGCCTCTTTAAGATTATTACCACCTATTCTCTTCTTTATTCTAACAAGTGCTTTCTCCAATTCACTTTTGTCTAAACCTGCATAATCATGTAACAAATGCCTAATTCTTAGCTCCTTAGATTTATTAATTATAAAAAGATCTGATTCTCTAATTCTATTAAAAAGCTCATCAACTATTCTAACTTTACCCATACCTTTACTTTCATCTTCAAACCAAACTACCCTATTTGGGTCTATATCAAGCCATTCTTCAGCAAGGTTATTTTCAAATTGTTCGTTTGTTGGTTGAGGTTCTAAACCAATTTGACCATATGAACTACCTCGGTGACGTGCAAGTCCTTCCAGGTCGATAAACTGCTGTCCTAATTTCTTCATTTCAATAAGAATATCAGTTTTGTTGCTACCAGTCATACCTCCAAGTATATTTATTTTTTGTGACCTTAGGAAAGACTGTCGAATATAGTGACGATATGCTTTATATCCTCCTTCTAAAGTATGAGCTTCGAGTCCGGCGGTATTAAATAACCAAGCCATACTTCCCGATCGCATACCTCCACGCCAACAGTGCACTAAAATTTTCATATCAATGGCAATTTCTTTTGCCTGTTCCACATATTTATACATTTTAGGTCCAACTATTCTTAATCCCTCCATTACAGCAATATCCTTACCTTGTCGCTTATAAATAGTGCCTATTATTGCCCTCTCTTCATTTGTGAAAAGTGGAATATTATATGCTCCAGGGATATGTCCTTGTGCAAATTCTGCCGGAGTTCTAACATCAATAATTGGATATTTTTTCGCCTCTGACAAAAACTCTTTCGCTTCGTATTTCATATATTTAATTTTCTTAATTTGGTGATATGGAGTCACATAACAATACTTTAATCATAACCTTGTGAGTCTATTTATGATTAAAAAATTGTCATGTTCGTCTCATATATAAATATTTATTCTGCAAAGGTATTAATAATGATATTAGCAGCAAATACAATTATATAATCTTACAAAACAGCTTACATATGACAATAAAATTAATTCTTTCAAAGTGAAATTTCAAACAAATAAATGTTAGTAAATACAAAGTATTGCTTATTTATTACAACTTATTTTAAATATTTTTGGATTAATTATAAACGAAAAAAGTATTTTTACTTAAATGCAAGAACAACTTTATCAAATCTTACTATATTTCTTTTATTTTATTGTAGCTATACAAGGAGTTTTCATTATTATTATATTTCCCCGAGTATTATTTTTTAATAAGAAGAAAAATGAAGAAAATACGGTCAAAGAAGCTGTGAGTGTTGTCATTGCTGCTAAAGATGAATACTATAATTTGAGAAACTTTCTTCCTAAAGTTCTAAATCAAGACTATCCTGACTTTGAAGTAATTGTTGTAAATAACGGAAGTGAAGATGATAGTGAATTCATATTAAGAGAAATGCAAACAAAATACTCTAACTTTAAATATATAAATGTACAGAGTAACGCAAATTTCTTTGATGGAAAGAAATTTCCTCTTTCAATAGGAATAAAATCATCAAAAAACGACTTACTACTTCTTACCGATGCCGATTGCTATCCCGCATCACCAAACTGGATTAGTAATATTGTAAAATCTTATAATGAAAACACTGAGATTGTATTGGCTTATGGAGGATATGAAGAAAGGAAAGGACTTTTTAATAAGATATTGCGATATGACACTTTAAGAGTAGCCTTATTGTACTTTTCATTTGCAGCATGGAAAATGCCTTATATGGGAGTAGGAAGAAATTTATCTTATCGTAAATCATTATTTTACAAGCAAAAAGGCTTTACGAAGCATTACACAACAGCTTCAGGTGATGACGATTTATTTGTAAACAAAGCTGCTAATAAAAAAAATACTTCAATAAATATTGATGCTGATACTAAAACTATTAGTCTTCCTAAAGAGACTTTTAAGGAGTGGATAAAACAAAAAAGAAGACATTACACCTCAGGAAAACATTATAAAAAGTGGCATTTACTTTTCTTAGGCTTGTGGGAATCAAGTTCGGTATTTTACTTTATACTAACAATAGTGTTTATTTCCCTTAATTTTCATACCTATTTAGTTCTTTATATTTTATTAACAAGAACACTCATTAATTATTTTTTAATAAAAAAATTAACAAAAATTTTGAAAGAAAGAAAATTGTTATTACTTTCGCCATTGTTAGAATTTATAATGGTGTTATTGGGGACACTGTTAAGTATGTCGAACTTGCTATATAAACAACGTAAATGGAAATAAATCCAAACTTTACGGAAAAGGCTATTCGTGACTATCATTTAATACGCTCAGCATTGGATAATAAAGATAGGAACGCATATGCACAGCTTCTGAGTAATTATCGTGATTCAATATATTTTATGTTATTGAAGATGACGAATAATAAAGATGATGCTGAAGATTTAACTATTGAAGCTTTTGGGAAGGCTTTCAAGAAGTTAGAACAATATACTCCTGATTATGCATTTAGCACATGGCTTTTTAAAATTGCATCAAACAACTGTATCGATTTTATTAGGAAGAAAAAACAAAGAGTATATTCTTTAGATAAAGAATATAATGATGAAGCTGGTACCGAAATGGCAGCTAGAATTCCTTCTGACGCTCTCGACCCAGAAGAGTCTATGATTAAAATGCAAAAAATTAATATTTTAAGAGAAGTGGTTGAAAAATTAAAACCACACTACAGAATATTAATAGAACTTAGATATTTTAAAGAATATTCATACGATGAGATTGCTTCAGAATTAAATTTACCTCTGGGAACTGTTAAGGCTAAACTTTTTAGAGCCCGAGACTTACTTTACAATATCATACAAACTGATGAAAGTATTATTTAATTTTGAGCTAGTACAACTCAACGAACAACAATAGCCAGTCGAAATAAGAAAAATATCATTTTAAATTAAGGATTAATAGTATAAATATATGCTATTGAGAATGTATGATATTTATAATCATAAATTCCTTTCTGATATCTAAAAACCCACTCATGCTTTGTTCTAATAAGTCCATATTGAAACCTGACTACAGCAGGCCTGTCCCCAATATTCAAATAACCATGATATGCTGACAATTCTGCAGTTGCATAAAACTTAGGACTATATAATTTTGCACCAAAACCATATACAAAAGCATCATCTTGACTATTTTTTTCAGACCAAGTTTGCCAAATATAAACACCTAAATGCCCATATAAACGCAATTTAGTTTCTCCATACTGCTTCACATCTTTTCCTCCATTCAACAACAAATAATAAGCTGGTGTATCAGTATATCTTGCATCCGATAATGTTGTTCCCGATGCGGTTTTGAAATAAGCCGAAAAAACTAAATCAGGGAATCTTCTATCTTTAATTACCTGAACATTAGTTCCAAACCAAAAATCTCCACCAGCGTAACCCTCAGCATTAACATGCCTTGCAAATCTTTCATCACGAGTAATAGTATCCATTTTATAGTATTCAGAAGGGACCAAAAAAACTTGAAAACTGGCTACTTTAGCAAGTGGAATAATAATTGAAGTATATAAATCATAAGTTTTATCACCTTTTGAAATATGAGCTTCAGGTCTTAATTCAAAACGATAATCACTTTCTACCCTACCATCTCTTAAATCAGGAACTGGTAATGCATTTGGTCCAAAATACGCCGCTGATGTATTCATATAATGATTCCACTGAGTATGATAATCCCAATTGTGTTTAACAACCCACCATTCATAATCATCTTCTTGAGAATATACATTCACCACAAATAATATTCCCAGCAATAAAAAAGAAACCCTTTTCAATACAATATCCAAAAAAATATTCACCATAACATTTATAAAAAAAAACAAACTCATAATATCATTATAAAATTCTGCAAACTATTCCTACTGCTTCTTTCTCTTTAAAGCATTTTCAGCAAGCTTTAAATTGTTTTGTGCTAACTCACTTTCCGGCGATAATTTAACCGCCATTTTACCAGCTTTGATAGCATGATCCCAATCTTTCAAGGAATTATATGCAGAACACATATTATTATAGGCTACAAAGTTAGTAGAGTCTATATCAATAATTTTTTCACATGTTTTAATACACCATTCAAAGAGACCTTCTTTATAAAAACTTAAACTTAAATCTATTAATTTATTAACATCTTCCTCAGTTTCAAGCTTTTGTTGCAGCTTCTTTCTTCTATACGACACTGCTAAATTATTCTTTGCTAATTGATTATCAGGATCCAATTTAAGAGCTTTTTCTCCAGCAGTAATAGCTTCATCCCAATTTCCCAAAACATTATTCGCAGCACAAATATTTATATAAGCTGCTGTATTATTCTTATCATATTTTAAAATATTTTTAGCTGCATACAAACTTGAATCAAACTTATTAGCTTTATAATAATATAGGCTAAGTTCTGTAAAAGCATCTGCAGATGGATAATCTTTTACTTTTAAACGCGCCCGTTCCAAATTAGTCATCTTTCCTTTCACAAAATCTGCATAATAAATTGCCGTTGGGTCATTAGGAAAATCCGAAATAACATCTTTAACAATTTCTCTTAAATTAACCCAATCCTGTAGCACTGAATATATCTCCATTAACTTATATTTACTATAAATATACTTAGGTGCCATTTCTAAAGAAATCTTATATTCTTTTATTGCTTCTTTATAACGTTTTTGAGAAAGCAGAAAACTACCATAATAATAATGTGTTTTGTGGTTATAATATCCATACTTCAATGAGTTTTTATAGTTCACCTCTGCATTTTCAACATCTCCCATTGCCTCATAACAAATAGCCATATTGGTATATAAGTAAGAATAATATGGACTGTAAACCAATGCTTTTTGGTAATATTCCATTGCTTCATCATACTGTTTATTACCCATCAAATGCAAACCATAATTCATTAATCCTCTCCCATTATGTGGACTTTTAATTGTAACATCGTGCCAAAGGGATTTACCATTTTGCCATACTTCAGTACGAACTCTAACTCCATAAAAATGGCCTCCTAAAACGCCAATTACAAATAGCATTAGTATAATTTTAAACAGCTTGGATTCTTTAATATGATATTCATATTTAATAATAAAAATTGATAAAACATTTACAATAGCAAAACTAAAACCTATAAGTGGATAAAACATTCTGTGGTCGTTCATAACTTCTGCAAGTGGAATAAAACTTGAAGTAGGAGCCAGAGTAAAGAAAAACCATAAAATACCAAAGCTAACTGGTTTTAATTTCTTATTTTTCATGCTAATAAAAAAAGCGGCAACCATAAAAGCAATAAAAAGCATCCCTATAATAAACTTTGCATCCAGAACGGAAGTAATTACTGTCCAGTCAGTGTCGGCACTGAGGAGGTATGGATAAAAAAATGAAATGAAATAATGTAATAACACATAAGGCATTGTAATAAGGTAATGCCAACGACTATGAGTACCGGGAACAAATGTATCTGATTGCATATTCATTACAAATATTACCAGCAGTATCATAATAGCAACTAATGCTAATACCTGTAAAAGAAGTTCTTTTCTCTTAATTTTTCTAGATACAATATCTAGCTTAAGGTATTCAAAAATATAATAATAGCTTATTAAAAGTGGGATAAACATTGCTGTTGTGAGCTTGGTAAGCATGCCTAATAGAAATGGAATTAAAAATATACCCCATTTACGCAGTTTTGGGAAATAAATAAATATATCAAAAGCTGCTATTACAAAAAATGTAGAAAGTAAATCAGAACGTGAGATAATATAATTAATAGTTTCTGCATTTATTGTATGTAGCCCAAAGAATGCGGTGGCAAAGAATGCAAAATAAATATTCCAATGATGTTTATATGTTTTATTAAAAATCTTTAAAATAAATGCAAACACTAACACCAACAATAGTATATATGTTATCATCATGGAATAATGATAATAATGTACATCATATCCGCTATGAGAATCAGAAAAATGCTTACTCAACCAATAATCTATTGCTAAAGTGCTCGTTACAATGGGTCTATAGACTTGATTTGCAGGCAAACTACTAAAAGTTTGAGAACCCAAAGTAAAGAATTTAGGCAAATTAGAAATATCTCTAATGTATGGGTTATCCTGGATAGTATGCGAATCGTCAAAATGAAAATTGTTATCATATAAATTCTGATAAGCTAACAAAACGCTGATAACTATCGATAAAGCAATTGCGATACTAATAATTCTTTTATTCATATTCACAAAAAATATTTTCTATAAACCAACTAATCACCTAGTTTAATTGCATCATTTAGATAATCATTCATATTTTTAAGTACCGAAAATCCACGAAGTATATTATTAATAGCACCTGAACTCATTACTTCTTCATCAGTTAATTTATGAGCTACAGCAAAGCTTTTATATTTCAATAACTCAATTGCAGGCGAATCCTTTGGAAAATCTTTTGGCCCATTTTTTAATTTATCATCTATCAAACTTGGATATATATTTTTGAATTCTTTATCATTAAGTATTTCTTCAAATTTTTTATATGAATAATAAATCTCTTGCCTTATAGCCTTAAGACTATCTTTATCAGGACGATACACTCCCCCTCCAAAAAAAGACTCTCCTCTTTGTAAATGAAAATAATAACCCGCTAATGGTGATTTGCGCCCTCCTACTGAAAAAAATGCACCAAAATGATTCTTATAAGGAAGTTTATTTTTAGAGAAACGTACATCTCGATATATCCTAAAAGTATAATTCTTTGCTGTACTATATTTAAATTCCGGATCGAACTTTTCAATCTCTTTACCAATAAAACAAACTATTTCGTCAAATCTTTCTTTAGCTTCAATATAAATATTTTTATTTTCATTAAACCATTCCCTATTATTATTAGATTCAATAAGTTTTATAAAATCAAATATTTTCCTAACAGCAAATTCTTTCATTAGATAATTATTTATAATATAAAAACTAAAATCCTGATGAAAAGCCAATTTGAATTATTGGATTGTCACCAAAGTAAAAATCGGATCTTTCAAGGTCGAAAAGAACCATTACAAATATAAAAGAGTTGACACCCACCCACGATCTATACCCACCTCCTGCATAATAATGCGATTCAGAAATCATTTCAGTAGGGTTAAGAGAATTATAGACATTTTTATAATATATCTGCTGAAATTCAACATGCGCAAAAAAATCTTTATAATAATATCTGGCAAAAACCTTAGGCGCCCATATAGAGCCTTCATAAATATAAGAAAATGAATTTCTAGAATCCCTGAAATAAGTATAATCCAATCCGGTACCTACATAAAAATTATCATTTACTGCATATGAAACTACTGGAGATACTTGTATATATGTATATGTTCCAAATGATAAACCAAAATTACCTCCCCAGTAGAGTTTATCAGTAAACTTATTAAAATCTTGAGCCTTAATACTTAATGACGTCATTATCACTAAAAATAAAACAGAAATTTTACTAATTCTTGAAATCATAACATATTTTTATATTTATAAATGACAAAACTAAGGATTATTTTAATACCCTAATTTTGTTTTTCTTACTTTTGCACTATGATTAGTTTTATGAAAAGCGTACCAAAACCTACATATTTACTCATAAGTATTCTAATTTTTATATTTGGAAGTTTTATATTTGAGTATTATCAAGTTACAAATTACTCAACTATCATATTATATTCTTTAATATTTATAAGTACTTATTTTTCAATGGAAAAGAAAAGTAATGTAATGAAAGCACTCCTATTTATCGGGCTATTTTTAAATCTATTTATATTTGTAAGTTCGAATAAATATTTACAATTATCAGTATTATTAATTTCTGCATTAATATTTACTTTTATCGCTTTTGTACTTATAGGCCAAATAGCAAAATCTAAGAAGGTAAACTCTTACATTCTTATTGAAGCCATTAATGGATATTTACTTATTGGCATAATAATCACATTACTTAATTCATTATTATTATTGACTGATAATAATGCTATTAATTTCACAACTAAACCCAATCTTTCTGATATTATATATTATAGCTACATAAATTTGACAAGTATCGGCTTTGGTGATATAGTTCCAAAAGCTCAATTTGCAAAAAAAATCAGCATCTTTACCGGAATATCAGGGCAACTTTATTTGGCAATTATTATTGCCTTAATAGTTGGTAAACTAAATACTTCAAAACAATGATAAGAAAGACAATTTTATTTAATATAGTATTATTATATTTATTTAGCTTTAATCTTACAGCTAAGGATAGATGGAAGTTTTCAAACTCTACACCTCGTAAATTAGTAAAATCACATTTCTATTTTGTAGAAAAAGAACATCGCAACTTAGATATTGCCATATATTCTTTTCAAAACAACGATCTAAAACAAGGCGTTCAAAAGATTAGAATACGTGAACTTTACGAAATTCTTAAGAGTCAGAAAATAAATTTAAAAAATATTTCAAATTATAGAAAAGGTATTTCAAAAGATAACATATACTATTTAATTCCTAAAGAAAAAAAAATATACCTTATAAGAATAAATAACGGCTGGTATTATTCTTTAGAAACAATTAATAGTATACCATCATTATACGACAAATATGTTTTAAAAATAGACAGAAACCTTACCTCTAAAAATAAAATAATAACTAAAGATATTGAAATACCACATAATAAAAAAATAAAGCTAAACCTATCTACCCCTTACAATACAATACTTTCGCATATATTATTTACTAGCGATTCTCTTTTTGATGCAAATTTAGCTGCTAAATGTATTAAGTTTAGTGATGCTGACTCTGCTCAAAAAGAAACATTAGCATTAAAACTATCTCAAATCTTTTATGGTGCTAAAACTCATTTATTTTCTTTGAACGAAATAAGCAAAGATTCGTTTTATCTTGACTCTGCAACAAATTCTCATATTTATTACCCAAATAAAAATTTTAATAAATTATTTCTTAAAAAATACGGTGATGAATGGAAATACTCATTAACAACTTCAGAATTAATAGAAAGTATACACGAAAGCATGTATGGAAATGATGCTGAGGATATATTTAGTTTTGGTGATAGATTTAAAAGGATACTTGGAGTAAATAGAAATATTAAGATTGCCAACTTATTTCTATGGCAAGTGATGATGCTATTATTTTTTATTTCCATTTTTATTATCGTTTTTATATTTAACAAATATCTTATTCAAAAACTTATAAAAAAGTTTTCTAATAATAGGCGTCTAAATAAAAACATTTATCCTCTAATAAATACACTGAGTTTTTTTGTAATTGCCAAAATAGCTGCCTCCTACGGACCAGCATTTGAATTTTCTATTGATATTAACCATCTATTTCTAAAATCTATTGATATATTAGAAGTTTTCTTACTTACTGCAACAGCAATTTATATCGTAAATATTTTGACAGTTGTACTTACAAAAGAAGAAAAATATGATAATAAATATGGCTTGATATATTTCTTAAGTTTAATAACAAAACTTATAATTTTTACTATCAGCTTAGTTGTAACCATTAGAACCCTCGAATATGATTTAATAAGTGTTCTAACTGGTCTGTCAATAGGTGGTTTTGCTATTGCATTAGGGGCGCAAGATACTATGAAAAACTTCTTTGGTTCACTTATGATATTTGCAGATCATCCCTTTAGTGTAGGTGACTGGATAGAAGTTGAAAAGGTTAGCGGTACAGTGGAGCAAATTGGACTAAGGTCAACCAGAATAAGGACCTTCTATAACTCTTTGGTAACAGTGCCTAATAGTAAACTTTCTGATAATAATATCGATAATATGGGAAAAAGAAAATTTCGTCGATATAAAGGTAATATACTTATTAAATATGGTACACCTACAAATAAAATTGAGCTCTTTATTTCTAAAATACGTGAAGAAATAAATAAGACAAATACTATACGCCAAGATTTTAACATGGTATATATCAACAACTTTGATAAATATGGCTTAGAAATTTTAGTATATGTTTTCTTTATAGTGCCTGATTGGAATGAAGAAATGAAAGCAAAGCATAATTTAATAACAAAAATTTTAGAATTTAAAGAAGAACTGGAAATAGAGTTTGTACGTATTCCATTGCTGGAAAGTAAAGATAATTAATATTTTACTATTTTGTCAAAGAACAATTTAGACAATTAACCTGCATTATTCATACAATAAACAAAGCGAATTGTACGAATAATCAATGAATAGTCGGGTGTAATGCGGAAAAAACCTCATGAAATAAGTTCGAGACAGGCTAATTCAGAAAAACTCAAATTTGAGGTATTTAAGAAATAATTATATTTATGATTTTACTTAATTGTCAGGATTATTATATAAATAATACGGGTTAATTATCATTTTTGATATTTAGTCTATTATATTTAATCTAAGTATAATAAACTTATTATTTCCTAGCATTTATTACATTGGATCAACGTCAGGATTTATATACACCGAACGATATTCTTTTTTTTCGTGTATTTTATTTATAGCATCATTAATAATGTCTTTTACAGCTTTATGAGAAGCTTTAATCTCAAATTTTATTAATATATTCTTGATATATAAATTTCTAATTCTGCTTACCATCGGATATTCCGGTCCAAGTACTCTTGTTCCAAGTTTTGGCCTAAGCAAGTCAGCAAATTTACCAGCTACTTCATTCAACAAACTATAATCTTTATGCTTAAGTGAAATTTTAATAATTCTATAAAATGGTGGATATTTATAATTCACTCTTTCTTCCATCTGACTATTATACATACTCTTATAATTATTATCGATAACATCTCTAATAACAGAGTGATATGGTTGAGAAGTTTGAATTATCACTTTTCCTCTTTTGTTTTTACGTCCGGACCTGCCACTAACTTGTGTCAACTGCTGAAAACTTCTTTCATAAGCTCTAAAATCTGGATAATAAAGCATATTATCAGCATTCATAACTCCAACTAATCCTACATTTTCAAAATCCAAACCCTTAGAAACCATTTGTGTACCCACAAGTATATCAATTTTCCTATCTTGAAAATCATTGATAATCTGAATATAAGAATTCTTATTTCTGGTAGTATCCAAATCCATTCTCTTAACAATAGCTTCTGGAAAAAATAAAGGCAATTCTTCCTCTATCTTCTCTGTTCCAAACCCCTTCATTGATAATTTATGACTACCACAATTTGGACACATCGTCGGTACTTCTTTTGAGGAACCACAATAATGACATTTTAATTTTCCTAATTTTTTATGATAAGTCAGAGTAACATCACAATGATTACATTCTGGTGTCCATTGGCACGAATCACATACAATCCTTAAACTAAATCCTCTCCTATTCTGAAAAAGAATAATTTGCTCATTATTATCCAATGCTTCTTTGATATGTTCCAAAAGAAATACTGAAAAATGCGACTTCATCTCTTTCTTTCTAAACGCCTCTACCGTATCAACAATAAGTATTTCAGGCAAACTAACTTTGGAATATCTTTCTTTTAACTCAACAAATCCATAATCACCTTTTAGAGCTTTATGATACGACTCTAATGAAGGCGTTGCAGAGCCAAGCAAACATTTAGCATTGTGAAATTTTGCCAATACTAGAGCAGAATCTCTTGCATAATAACGTGGAGAAGGGTCGTATTGTTTATAAGAAGCATCATGCTCTTCATCTATTATTACCAAACCCAAATCAGAAAAAGGTAAAAATATTGAAGACCTGGCTCCAATAATAATTTTATAGCTTTTGCTAGAATTCAATATTAAATTTTGCCATACTTCTACTCTCTCATTATTACCATATTTACTATGATAAAATCCAAGTTCATCACCAAAGTATTCTTTCAAACGATTAATTATCTGAGCTGTAAGGGCAATTTCAGGTACTAAATATAATACTTGCTTGCCCATTTTTACTTGTTCTTCAATAAGTTTAATATAAATCTCAGTTTTTCCACTTCCTGTAATACCATGCAACAAACACACATCCTTTGTCTCAAAGAATGAATTTATTAACCTTAAAGATTCTTTTTGTTTTTCACTAAGAATAAGATTCTCCACGGATTTACTTGAGGTAAACTTTTTTAAACGAGATTGATTCTTTTCATATATTTCAAATATACCTTTTTTAACCAATGATGTTAAAATACTTTGGGAGATTCCAGATTCTTTAATTAATTTTGACTTACTTATCTCCTGTGGTTTCCCAGAAAAGAAATTAGTATATTTCAAATAAGCCAACAAAAGTTCAAGCTGTTTAAAAGCTCTTTTCTCCAATTCTTTTGAAATCTCCTCTAACTTGCTTTCTTGCTTATACAGGTCTGACAATCTAATATATGCCTCTGTTTTTGGCCTATATTTCTCTATAATATCTTCCTCAGGAATCACAAATCCTTTTTCAATTAGAGTTTTTACAATTGGCATAACCTTCTTTTGCTCAACTATTTCACTCACTTCTGTTAAAGTTATAATATGATTCAACTCTAAGGCCTGAACAATCAAAAACTCTTTATCTGTAAGTTGGGCTTGAGGTATATCACAATCAGGATTTAATAATAGTTTGGATTCACTAGCCAGTTTTAAGGCTGTAGGCAAAGCAGCATTCATTACTTCACCCTCATGAGCCATATAATACTCTGAAAGCCATTTCCAAAATCTTAATTGAAGATTTGTAACAATAGGCTCATTATCGAGTATGTCGAGAATATATTTTACATTACTTTGGTTAGGAATTCTCTGATGAATATTGACAATAATACCTGCATACAATTTTTTGCTACCAAATTGTACAACCACCCTTTTGCCAATAGCTACAATCTCATTAAACTTAAATGGAACTCGATAAGTAAAATATGAAGCTAATGGTAATGGCACCAATACATCCACAAAGTAGGTTTCTCTATCAACCAAAATTTATAATATTTATATTAGACAAAATTTATGTCATCCTTAATAGATTTTATCAATTTCAATTTAACTTTAAAATAGCATCTCCACAAGTGCTATCTATTATAGTTTATCATTAATAATACAAAACATTTCGTCCTATTTTATGTTATATTCTATAAATTCAATAAAATTAATCTCTTTTTCTCTTTCGCTTAGGTTTGTCATCATCTTTCCTGTAACCCCAGTCTTTCCTCGACTTTAAACCTTCTCCTCCAGATTTGAATTCTTTCTTATCCTTCCAGTCTTTTCCGGGTGTTGAATCTCCTCCTTTTGATTTAAAATCTTTCTTATCCTTCCAGTCTTTTCTTGGAGAATTAGACCTTTCACCTCTTGACCTAAAGCCCTTATTATCTTTTTTATCTTTCCACTCTCTTCGTGGAGAAGTTGCTCCCTCTCCTTTAGACTTAAAATCTTTTTTATCCTTCCAGTCTTTTCTTGGAGAGTTAAACCTTTCACCTCTTGACCTAAAGCCCTTATTATCTTTATCTTTCCACTCTCTTCGTTTTGAACCTACATCTTTATCTCTTGAGTGATAATCTTTCTTATCCTTCCATTCTTTTCTACTAGAATCATTACGATTATCAATGAATTCTTCCTTTCTCTTTTCACTAACATAAAGATCGAAAATCATATCATTTTCTAGACTTTTATTATCTACATCATTCCCCTCTAAATCTAAAGTATCATTCGACTTCTCAAATTCATCAATATCAGACTGTGATTTACTCTCTACTTGAATAACATCAGAAGAAGAACCCTGTTTTCCTTTATCACTCCATACTTTTTTACTTCCTTCATACAATTCGTAAGCATTAAATTTACATTCCAATGCACCATTCAACAAAGGGATTTTCTTTTTTGTTTTGAGAGCAATATGTTTAAGAGCTTGCATATCAGAAGAAATCACCCAAGCATAATAGCCTTGAAAATTAAACTTAAAGGCTGTTCCGATCTTAGCATAAAGAGCTTCCAAATCTTCAGATTTTAATCTTTCTCCATAAGGAGGATTTGTAACTATCCACCCTTTTACATCTCCCTCAGGAGGCATGTGTTTTTCAACATCAACATTTTTAAGTTCTATATCCTTGTGAAACTTCATCTCAGTAATTATTTCCCTTGCAACATTTAAGTTCCTTTCTGACACATCACCCCCAATGATTTTATAATCGAATTCTCTTTGCTTTTTGTGAACTTCATCTTTTAACTCACGCCATATTGTTGGATCATAATTAGTCCAGTTCATAAAACTAAAAACTTCTCTCTGATAAGCAGGAGGAAAATTATATGCCATTAAAGCTGCTTCTACCAATAAAGTTCCTGAGCCACACATAGGATCAATGAAATTACTATTCATATCCCATCCACTCAATTTTATCAATCCAGCAGCCAATACTTCATTAATCGGTGCTTTATGACCAGCCCGACGATATCCTCTTTTAAAAAGTGGAGTTCCAGAAGAATTTAAACTTATAATACACTCATTATTAGAAATATAAGCATTAATAAACACATCAGCATCCTGACGTCCAACATCTGGTCTTTGATTAAAATAATATCTAAATTGGTCAGCAATAGCATCTTTAACTTTATAAGCCGCAAATTTTGTATGATTAATATTTGAATTTACCAATACTGTATCGACAGAAAATGTCTTTCCAACATCAAAATATTCAAACCATTTTATTGCATAAACCCCATCATAGAGAGCTTGCTCATTCTCGCAAGGAAATGAGGCTATTGGTTTCAGAATACTGATTGCTGTTCGAAGCCATAAGTTAGCTTCATACATTAATTTCATATCACCTTCAAATGATACCGCTCTCCTTTGTGGAACTACATTCTTGGCTCCTAAGTATTCCAACTCCTTAGCTAACACATCCTCAAGACCTTCAAAAGTCTT
>JAMOQI010000007.1 GCA_027064095.1 Bacteroidales bacterium
AATCTTTAGTGCTTCTTCATCCGGAATTCTCTTTACTTTTCTTCTCATAATCCTAAAATTTATTGACTTTTATAGTCAACCTATTTCAGGACAAGTCATGTTTTTGTTTTAGGGCTTCTTTCCCCGCTACCGCACCCCGCTACCGCACGAATCCTTTCGTGTGGTGTTCAGTAAATTAGCAAACAACGACATTTTTTAATATTCCTTTTTCTCCACTATAATCCCTAGCACTACTATAAACATAATCCTCTGGATTATAAACCAAACCTTCTTCTACTGGATTATTATGGATATAATTAATTTTTTCAAAGATAACCTTATTACTCCATAGTTCAATTGGTTTATTATCATGTCGCCAAAATTGATGCTTGTTTACATTGGAAGATTTAGAAGCTGCTTTTTGAAACTGCTCAAGTAGCCATTCTTTGCGGCTTTCTCTAGGATTATCAATTATAGCTTTTACTATTTTATTACTAGTAAAACGTTTAAGGTCTCCAATCAATAGCTCTGGCTTTTGCCCATTAATACTTCTAAAAATTAAATGTACGTGGTTGGCCATAATACACCATGCATAAATCTCCATCCCTTTATTCTCTTGACTATACGCCAAACTCTCAAGAAAAATATCTTTATACCCATTTCTAGTAAATACATCTAACCACTCTACAACAGCAAAGCTTATAAAATATGCTCCGTCAGGATTATGGAATTTGTAATTTCTGCTCATAATGCATATACTATTGGTTAATTATTTTATTCTTTTAATAGCCTGTTATACATACCACACGAAAGGATTCGTGCGGTAGCAGCGCTATTGAGCATTCAATTCATGAGTATTGATATATTTCTCAAGCAAATATGATTAATACTTATTACCAAAAGTATCAACCCGATGTCGATAGGTTTAAAATAGTTTCGAGTACAATAACAACATCACCTTCAGGCATTCCCAATTCAGAATGGATATTTGCTAAAAAATATGCAGCTGAAGTATTAAGTAGAGTATATCAATATCTGTAACTATTAATTATTAAAATCAGAATAGATTTCTATTTCTTGACAAAATTAATTATACTAAAACAAACCACTTATTTGCTCAATATTTTTGATAAATCGGTTGGAGTTTTGGTTCCCTCTCTGTACATAATATTAATAGCTGTTAATCATGTATATATATTTATTATTTTTGCGGTCACTATTATAAATAAAATATTAGCAAACAATTTTAAACTTTAAAAATAATTTCATGAGAAAAAATAAATTTATTTTACTTATTGGATTTGTAATACTTGGATTTGTTGTTAGTTCATGTTATAAACAGGACAATTATGACACAGAGGATTACGATTTAACAATAACACATTACGACAATACATTTGATTTTTCAACAAATAAAACTTTCTTCCTAAGAGATTCTGTAGGATTAATTAGTGACTATGTTGAACCGGGTGATAAGGTATGGAAAGCTTTTTACGGAGCAAATGGCGCTTCAAAAGTTATTAGAAATAGGGTTCGCCAGCATTTATTAAGTCTTGGTTATACTGAGATTACTGACTCATTGCAAGATGCTGATATTGGAGTAAACCTTGTTGCAACTATGATGCAACAAACCGGATATGTTTATTATCCTGGATACTGGGGTGGATATCCTGGATATTGGGGTGGATATTACGGCGGCTGGGGTTATGATTATGGCTATGGCTGGGGTGCTGGTTATGGTGGTTTTTATCCTTGGTATGGTGGTGGATATTCTTACACCTATGAAACAGGGACTTTAATGATTGAATTTGCAGAGGGTGAATCATTAAGAGCTTTCAGAGACTATATTATTAATCATCCTGATGGAAGTCCTAGTGATCCTAATGCTCCTAAATTGAAATTTATTTGGTCAGCATTTATTGATGGTCTTATTGATGATGGTACTACTACTGATAGAGTGCTAAATGGTATTGATGAAGCTTTTGATAATTCATCTTATTTGAAAATTAATTAATTGTCAGTAATTTTAAAATACATTATATAATGAATAAAAATATATTTATATCAATAGCGTTTTCATTGATTGGTTTATTTGCAATGGCAGATGGCATTGTTACAAACACAACGAATTCGCCGAAGAGTTATACGTCTGATAACGAGGACTTCTTACTACCAAGCGGTTATTTTAATATTAATTATAACCTTGGTTTCACATCTGGTAGGATGAGTGATTTTATAAAGGATAATTCTTATAGAGGATTTAATATTGATGGTCGTAAGTTTATAAGCAATAATTTTACTGTCGGTGGATATATGGGATGGACAGGATTTTATCAAAAATATCCACGTAAGACTTTTATAAATGAGAATGGTTCTATTACTGGAGTAGCATCTTCAACATATTATAATTTTAATATGGGTGTTAATGCACATTATTACCCTTTTCCCAGCGGCAGGATTAAACCTTATGCCGGTGTGAACTTAGGGCCTGTGTACCAGACTTTAGCTGTACAAGTAGGAAGATACTATATTGAAGATAAAAATTGGCAGTTTCAGTTCGCTCCTGAATTAGGGGTCTTTATTCCTTTTGGTCCTGATAGTGATGCGGGTGTTAATACCGGTATAAGATACAATCTAATATCATATCAAAATACTAATTTTGGTTTTGACAATGGATTATCTTATTTCCAATGGTTTCTGGGACTATCTTTCGAATATTAGAAAACTTTTTGGCTTCTTTTTTTTAATTCCGTGAGAGTATTAATTATTCATAAAGCACATCCGGTAATTGTTGATTTGTTTGAATGCAATGGATTTGCTGTAGATACCATTTTAAATCTTAGTAAAGATGAGTTAATTAATATTTTACCGAATTATGAAATACTAATAGTGAGGAGTGCTTTGGAAGTAGATAAAGAAATTATTGATGCCAGCACAAAACTAAAAGCTATTGGCAGATTAGGGGCAGGGCTTGAAAATATTGATGTAGATTATGCAAATTCTATAGGAATAGAGGTTGTAAATTCTCCTGAGGGAAACAGATCCGCTGTTGGTGAACAGGCTGTGGGAATGTTATTAATGCTATTCAATAATCTTATTAAGGCTGATGCAGAAGTAAGAAAAGGAATATGGAAAAGAGAAGAAAATAGAGGATTAGAAATTGAAGGCAAAACGGTAGGGATTATTGGTTATGGAAATATGGGAGGTTCTTTTGCCCGTAAAATATCCGGTTTTGGAGCAAATGTTATCGCATACGATAAGTATAAACAAAATTATGGAGACAAATATGCCACAGAGGTGTCACTAAATAATATTTTTGAAAAGGCAGATATAGTTTCTTTACATACTCCTTTACAAGAGGATACATTCCATATGGTTGATCAAGATTTTATTAATTCTTTTTCAAAACAAATAATAATTATTAATACCTCAAGAGGGCAAGTTGTAAATACAGGTGATTTGGTTGACGGCATTATAAATAATAAAATTAAAGGAGCTTGTTTAGATGTTTTAGAATTTGAGGGAATGAGTTTTGATAATATTAACAATAGTGATGAAACAGGAGCTTTTAAGTATCTTAAAGAATCATCAAAAGTTGTTTTAAGTCCACATATCGCGGGTTGGACTTATGAAAGCGAAATAAAACTCGCTGAAATATTAGCACAGAAAATAATAAACAAATTTAAATAAGATAAACCAAACAATGCAAAAACTATTAATAATACTTAGTATTATCAGCTTATTTGTAATTTCATGTGGAAATGAGAATAAAACAAATGTTGATACAAAGACAAAAAAACTTAAAGAACCCATTGCAAAAGCAAAAATGGAGTATGCTAAGTGGTATAAATTTAGAGCTAATATTAGTAATACTGGTTACGTAAATGTTGATATGCCAAAAACAAATCCTAAAGAGTTTTTAAATTTCAAAACAAAAGATAGAATTACAACTTCCCCATCTTTATTTGATGATATAGTTTACTTTGGTAGCTCAGACCATAATATGTATGCTGTTTCAATTAAAGAGTCCAAATTATTGTGGCATTTTTCAACAGCTGATGAAATTAGATCTAACCCAACAATTGTAAATGGAATAGTATATTTTGGAAGCTCTGATAATAACTTTTATGCGGTTGATGCAAAAACAGGAGAGTTGAAATGGAAGTTTGAAACAGGAGATATTATAATGTCATCACCAAATATTGAAGAAGGAGTTGTATTTGTAGGTAGTTATGACAAGTATTTTTATGCATTAGATGCAAAAACAGGAGAGTTGAAATGGAAATTTGAGACAAAGGATGCTATCTATACCAGCCCTGCATTAGGTAATGAAAATGTGTATTTCGGTGGATTTGATGGTTATTTGTATGCTCTTGATAAATTAAATGGAGAAGAAAAATGGTCTTTTAAAGCTGGTGATGCAATTGCTTCTAGCCCGGCTTTAGCAAATGATAAAATCTACTTCGGTAGCGACGATCATTTCATGTATGCCTTAAACAGAGTTAACGGAAATGTTATATGGAAATACGAAAGTGCACAAGCAATTAATTCAAGTCCATCTGTTGATGCTGATAGATTGTATTTTGGCAGCTACGACTATAAATTTTATTGTTTAGATGCCAAAACAGGAATTATGAAATGGGCTTTTGAAACCGATGGCCCTATTCATTCAAGCCCTGCTCTTACTAATAATATTGTTTATATTGGTTCTGATGATTTTAATTTATATGCTATTGATAAGGTTACCGGAGAGGAAATGTGGCGAAATACTGTAGGTGATAGAGTGCATACTAGCCCAAGCATTTGTAAAGGAATGATTTTCTTTGGTAGTTTCGATAATTCAATTCATGCTTTGAAATAAAACATTCTACATAAAATAAAAAAGGGGCTGATAATTTCTTATCAGCCCCTTTTGTTTTAATAGAATTTTTTATTCTTCAGTTGCTTCTGGAACAGCTTCTTCAGTTGCTTCTTCAGTTGCTTCTTCAGTTGCCTCAGGAGCCACTTCAACAGCATTAGTATCAACGGCATTCACAGTAGTTGTGTCTGCAACTTCTTCATTTACTGTTTCTACATTTTCTTCAGTAGTAGCAGGAGCTACTTCTTCAGCAGTATTTTCAGTTGCAGGAGCATTGTTGCATGCTGTAAAAGCTACAATGGCAAACAGCATAATAGCAATCTTCATTAAGTTTTTCATCTCGATAATTTTTAATGTAAAAATTTGTTTTATAATTCCTGCACAAATATGATAAATATTATATTACAAAAAATATTTATTTTTATAAGTATTAATTATAGCTTTGTGATGTATGTTTTCAATATAGTCAAACTTTAAATTAATGTTATACGATAAAAATATTTGGAAGGAAAAACTTAGTCAACCAGCTGGTTTACAAGCACAGTTACTTATGGCTCCTGAATTAAGAAAAGAGGAATTAGTAAATTATAATATGTTTGTTGATAAGCAAAAGAGTGCAGTTTTAGTTCTTTTATATATAGATAAACCTTCACAAAAAATTCATATTGTGTTGACAAAACGCTCAAGTAAATTAAGAAAACATAGTGGTCAGATTTCTTTTCCCGGTGGAAAGATGGATAAGGCTGATAAAACTATCGAAGAAACAGCTCTTCGTGAAGCAGAAGAAGAGATAGGTATTAACAGAAACAATGTGGAGATTTTAGGTAAATTAAGCCCTTTGCTTATCCCCGTAACTGGTTACAAAGTGTACCCAATAGTGGCTTTTGCCAATGAAACAACAAAATTTACAATAAATAATGATGAGGTGGAGAAATTGATTTTAGTTCCTTTTGATGATTTGATATCAATAGAAAATATAAAACAAAAAGTATTCTCAAAAATAACATCTCAAAAAGGTCATCGAGCACCATATTTTGAAATAAATAATAATGAAATATGGGGTGCGACAGCAATGATTCTAGCAGAATTATTAGTTACTTTGTCGCCTGATTCTGAATTTATAAATCACCAATTTTCTTTTTATTAACCAGTATTATTCATACAAAAGCAAAGCGAATTGTATGAATAAGCAATGAATAACGGGATTGTTTATATTATTATATGCATAAATCGTAAATTCTCATAAGCGGGTTTTACTCAATCGTTAGGATTATTTGTGAATAATTAGGGTTAATTATATACTTAAAGTGGCTTTATACTATCTTTGCAATTATTTATTTAAAATGCAATTATAATGATAAGATCCATGACGGGCTATGGCAAGGCAGAAATAGAATTGGCCAAAGCAAAATTGACAGTTGAAATGAAGTCGTTAAATAGTAAACAGTTAGACTTAAATATCAGATTGCCATATGCATTTAATGATCAGGAACTTGGATTAAGGTCTCTAATTTCAAAAAAACTGCAAAGAGGTAAAATTTCAGTATTTGTTAATATAGAAAACACCTCAACAGATAGTAAAATACAGATTAACACAGATTTAATAAAAGAATATTATAAAAAACTTTCAGATTTGGCTAAAGATTTAGGAAATAATCATGATGAAGAATTGCTTCCTACAATTATGAATATGCCTAATGTAATAAAATCTGAAAATGAAGAATTTGATAAAGAAGATCTTCTAAAATTCAATAATACGGTCGAACAAGCTATTGATAAGATTGATGAGTTTAGAGTTCAAGAAGGAGCTGTTTTAGAACAAGATTTTAGAACAAGAATTTCTAATATTGAAGAACTTTTATCTCAAGTAGATAAATTTGAATCTTCAAGAATAGAAAAAATAAAAGACAAAATTGAACAAGCATTAAATAATCAAATTAACGATAGTAAAATTGATAAAAATAGATTAGAGCAAGAGTTAATTTTCTATATAGAAAAATTGGATATAACTGAAGAAAAAGTTCGTTTATCACAACATTGTACATATTTTATAGAAACATTAGATAATAAATCTATATCAAAAGGTAAAAAATTAGGATTTATATTACAAGAAATTGGAAGAGAAATAAACACTATAGGTAGTAAATCCAATGATTCTAATATGCAAAAAATAGTAGTCCAAATGAAGGATGAATTAGAGAAAATAAAAGAGCAAAGTTTAAATATCCTTTAAAAATTGTTGAGTCGATTAATATTTTTAGATAATTAATGGTCGATTAAGGATGCTATTTTAATTTTAGCAGGTTGGTTTACAGGAGTTGAAACGGCTATTAAGCTAAGCAAATACATATCGCTGGGTTAATGACTGATACAGCGGTATTTAATATTCATAATGAAATACGTGGTATGGGGAAACGTAAATATTATTTGTGTGATAGATAGTGGTGATGGAGCAGTCTTGATAAAACGAACTAAAACATCTGAAAAGTAAAACATCTGAATTTAATCTTCCGCTACCAATTGTTGGACACCGGAAGAAGAAAGTTTGGGGCTTTTATTATTAAAATTTTAAACTAAAACGCGTAGCTCCTATCCCTGGAATGTAAGTTGTGTTTAATAAAATTATTCATTTTTTGATTATAAAACTATTTTTACAGAAAGCCACAGCTTTTTGTAAATTTGCAGCCAATTTATAAGTCAATACTATTATGGAGAATAAAGATATAAAAAGATATACTGTAACTACTGCTTTACCATATGCAAACGGGCCGGTACATATTGGCCATTTGGCGGGAGTTTATGTTCCTGCTGATATTTATGTGCGTTATCTTCGTGCTAATCATCGAGATGTTGCTTTTATTGGTGGCAGCGATGAGCATGGTGTTCCTATTACTATTAAAGCTAGAAAAGAAGGTCTTTCGCCTCAGAATATTGTAGATAGATATCACAATATTATAAAGAAATCTTTTGAAGATTTTGGTATATCTTTCGATATCTATTCTCGTACATCCAGTGAAACACATCATAAAACTGCATCGGAGTTTTTCAAGAAATTATATGATGAGGATAAGTTTATTGTTAAAACCAATGAACAATACTATGATGCTGATAATAAAATGTTTTTGGCAGATCGATATATTACCGGTACTTGTCCGCATTGTGGTTTCGAAAAAGCTTATGGTGACCAATGTGAAAGTTGTGGTACTTCATTGAGTGCTACAGATTTGATAAATCCAAAATCGGCGGTTAGTGGAAATGTTCCTGTAATGAAAGAAACAAAACATTGGTATTTACCTTTAGATAAATATGAACCCTGGCTAAAGGAATGGATTATTGACGGTCATAAAAATGACTGGCGCCCTAATGTTTATGGGCAGTGTAAATCGTGGATTGACAGCGGATTACATCCTAGAGCTGTTACTCGTGACCTTGATTGGGGAGTTAAAGTTCCTATTGAAGATGCCGAAGGAAAAGTGCTTTATGTTTGGTTTGATGCTCCCATAGGTTATATTTCTGCTACCAAAGAGTTAACTCCTGATTGGGAGAAGTATTGGAAGAGCAAGGATACTAAATTGGTTCACTTTATTGGCAAAGACAATATTGTTTTTCACTGTATTATTTTTCCTACTATGCTTAAAGCTGAAGGAAGTTATATTTTACCTGATAATGTTCCTTCAAATGAATTTCTAAATCTTGAGGGAGATAAAATATCTACTTCAAGAAATTGGGCTGTATGGCTTCATGAATATCTTGAAGAATTTCCGGATAAACAAGATGTTTTGCGTTATGTGCTTACTGCCAATGCTCCTGAAACAAAAGATAATGATTTCACATGGAAAGATTTTCAAACAAGAAACAATAGTGAGTTAGTAGCAATACTTGGAAATTTTGTTAATCGCGCCCTTGTCCTTACAAAGAAATATTTCGATGGGCATATACCTTTACGTGGAGAGCTTACAGATTTTGATAAGACCACTCTTGAAGAGATAAAAACTTTTCCATTAAGAATTAGTTCAGCATTAGAAACTTACCATTTTAGAGAGGGTTTAAGAGAATTGATGAATCTTGCCCGATTAGGAAACAAATATCTTGCTGATACAGAACCTTGGAAAGTGTGGAAAACTGACCCAAAAAGAGTTGAAACGATTTTAAATATTTCACTTCAAATAGTTGCGAACCTTAGTATTCTTGGAAATCCGTTTTTACCTTTTTCTATGGATAAGCTTAGAAAAATGATAAACTTTGATATTATTGATTGGAATAAATCCGGTGATTTAGATTTGTTGGAAGAGGGGCATAAGCTTAATAAGCCTAGTTTGCTTTTTGATCAGATAGATGACAAAGCTATTGAAAACCAAATCAATAAACTAATGGAAACAAAAAAAGCAAATATATTAAGCGAAGCTAAAGCGAAGCCTGCAAAACCAAATATTGAGTTTGACGATTTTGCTAAAATGGATATACGTACCGGAACTATTCTTGAAGCAGAAAAAGTTACTAAGACAAAAAAACTCCTTAAGTTTTTAATTGATACAGGAATAGATAAAAGAACGGTTGTCTCCGGAATAGCAGAGTACTATAAACCGGAGGAACTTATTGGAAAACAAGTAAGTATAATTGTAAATTTAGCTCCAAAAAAATTGCGCGGTATTGAAAGCAGGGGGATGATTCTTATGGCTGAGGATGCCGATGGTAAGCTTGTTTTTGTTGCACCTGTAAGTGATGTTAAAAATGGTAGCGAGGTTAAATAAATAACATTTAAAAATTTCATTTAATGTCAACAATAGCAATCGAAGGAATGGAGTTTTACTCCTATCATGGCCATTTTGAAGAAGAATCTGTAATTGGTACTAAGTTCAACCTGGATTTGTATATAGAAACAGATACTGAAATAGCTGAAAAATCAGATAATTTAAATGATACTGTTAATTATTTAGCTGTTTATCAAGTAGTAAAAAAGGAAATGGAAAATCCTAGCTACCTAATAGAACATGTGGCACGAAGAATTCTTGATTCTGTAATGAGTTCTTTTACAACAATTGAAAGTGCTGAAATTAAATTTCGCAAAATGAATCCTCCTCTTGGTGGACAGATTGAGAGTGTTAGTGTTACACTAAGTGCTGTTCGATAGAGCATTAAGTATAACTTAAGAGTTTTTTCTGTGTCATCTTTCATTATTAACTGTTGTCAATAAACGATAGTTGTTTATCCCGCCTTATTCATTTTAAAGTAAAACGAATTGTATAAATGAGTGATGAATAGCGGATTGCATTGTATAGTTTGTTTAGATTTATTAGGACCCCCAAAAACTTGTTAATTTTGCTTAATCGTTAGGTTTATTTGTGAATAATGCGGGTTATAGTAATTTTGAATTAAGAATTATATATTCCAAGGTGTATAATAAAAGCTGCCCCAAATAAATGAAACAGCTTTTTAGAATAAGATTTTATCTTAAATTATAATTTTAATTAAAGTAGAATGATACTCCAATATTAATTCTAAATGAAGAATAACCAGTATAATTAGCTAAATCGTCCTGAGCTTTAGTCATATCAGGATTAGAATTGTAAGCAGTATTGTTAGAATTAGCATCTAATTCATCAACATAGTTAATCATTTTTGAATATTCAGGAACTGCTGCTAATTGATCACTACCATTAACTTCATATGATGTCAATTCCCGAGATTTTGATTTAATAGATAAACCAACATATTCTAACTCACCAAATAATTTAAGGTTGTCGCTTAACTCGTATTCATAACCTAATGAACCTACAAAACCGAAAGACAATGAACCTTTTGCAAGTAATTCACTTTCTGTAGTAGTATTTCCCGTAACTTCAGTACTATTAATAGTAGTAGAACCACCAACAGGAACAACCATTCCAAAACGACCATAAAGTCCCATATCTGTTTTATAAACTAAAGCGGGTAAAAGACGAATTTGGTTTGATTTAGCAGTAGTGTTGTTAGTATAACCTGTCATGTTAACATCAGCAACAGTTTGTTCTGTTCCTAAGAAATAGTTCATTCCTAATTCTATACCCAGGTTATCATTAAAGAAATATCCAACTTTTAAACCTAAAGGAATACCTTGTCCCAACGAAGCATAGATGTTTGTGTTACTGGTTGCAGTTTGTGTGTTACCAAAAGCAGTTTTTTGTGCACCAAAACCATAACCTAATTTAGCTCCTACATATAACTGTGCAGAAAGTCCTGTTGCGAATAACATCGCAATCACAAATAATAAATTTTTTCTCATAGTAAATATTTTTAAAGTTTGTAGTACAAAGATAACAAAATAGTCTATACTTTAACATTTGTGTGGTTTTTCAATAATTCACACTTAATTGTTAAAAAGTATAATTAAAAAATTATGTATATAATTTATTGGTTTGATGCACAAATAATTGGCGAATTATATAAAATATAAATTTAATAATTCAAATTAAAAATAAACAAAAACAAATTACTGTTGTTTTCTTATAACATTCTGATAATCAAAGAAGAATTAGTACCTCCAAACCCAAAGCTATTAGATGCAAACACTTTTATTTCTTTAGAAATCCGCTCTGCTATTATGTTTATTTTCTTTGAAAACTCATCACCTTCTTCAAAGTTAATATTAGGCGCAATAAAAGAGTTTTGAGCCATCAATATAGAGTAAATAATTTCACTTGCTCCACCCATCCACATTTCATGTCCGGTCATAGATTTGGTAGAACTAACAGGAATTGTATTGCCAAAAACATTAAAAATAGCTTGTGCTTCATTCAAATCACCCACTGGAGTAGATGTTGCATGTGCATTTAAATAGTCAATTTCTTTTGCTTTGATGCCTGCGTCTTTTAATGCTCTTTCTAGAGAAGTTTGTGGTCCCAATACATTGGGAACAGAAATATGTTCTCCATTTGAAGAAAAACCGTATCCTATTACTTCAGCAATAATATTTGCTCCACGAGCTACTGCTGATTCGTAGCTTTCTAATACTAAACTTGCTGCTCCACCACTAGGAACAAGTCCATCTCTGGATTTATCAAAAGGACGGCTAGCTTTTGTAGGTGTATCTTCGCGGCTTGCAAAAGCATTTAAAGCATCAAAACTACCCATAGACATTGCATTTACTTCTTGTGCTCCACCACATAATATAATGTCTTGTAAGCCTTCTTTTATATACATATATCCTAAGCCAATAGCATGCGAACCACTTGCACAAGCTGCACTGATAGTCATATTAATGCCTCGCAATTTTAATAGTACAGAGAGATTCATTGTTACAGTAGAGTTCATTGATTGAAAAATAGAACCGCTTCCTGCCATAGTAGTATCTTTCTTTTCTCTTATTATGTCTGCAGCCTCTATTATTGGCACAGCAGAGCTGTCATTACCATATAATATACCGACCTCATTAGTATTAAGGAAATCTTGATCTATTTTTGCGTTTTTCAAGGCTTCCATAGTCGCAACATAGGCGTATTCGCCTTGCTCTGCCATCCCAATTCTGTTGCGTCTGGGAATAATGCCTTTAAGTTTAGGGCGTTCAATAATTCCTGTTAGTGCGGAATGAAATCCCATCTCTTTACGTTTTGGGTCATAGCCTATTCCTGATTTGCCGTTATATAATGAATCTTTTACTTCATCAAGGTTTTTACCAATAGTTGAATAAATTCCAGTGCCTGTTATTACTACTCTTCTTGACATTGTTAATGTGTTTTTCGTTATCTTATGTATAGTCCACCATTGATTTGAATTGTTTCTCCGGTAATATATGAAGCTTTTTCTGAAGCTAGAAAAGAAACTAAATGTCCTACTTCTTCTGGCTTGCCAAATCTATTTAGCGGCACCATTTTCTTAAGCTCCTTTTCTGGTAAATTTGCTGTCATATCAGTAGAAATAAATCCCGGAGCTACCGCATTAACAGTAATTTTTTTCTTCCCTAGCTCTTGGGCTAATGCTTTTGTTGCACCAATGACCCCTGCTTTTGCTGCAGAATAGTTAACTTGTCCTGACTGGCCTTTTAGCCCTGATAATGATACAATATTTATTATTCTGCCGGATTTGTTAATAATCATATCTTGTAAAAGAGGTTGAGTGACATAGAAGAAACTATTTAAATTAGTATTTATAGTATCTTCCCATTGTGAGTTCTCCATAAATACCATAATATTATCTTTAGTTATTCCTGCATTATTAACAAGGACCTTAACGTATTTGTCTTTATTATCTTTTTTCCATGTTGCAATTGTTGAACTAACATCAGCCTTATCAGAAACATTAAATTTCAATAATTCACCTTTTCCTCCTATATTAGAAATTTCATTTAAAGTGTTGATAGCTTCTACCTCATTATTTTTATAATTAATAATAATATAAAATCCGTCTTTTGCCAATTGAATTGCTATTGCCTTTCCAATTCCTCTTGATGCTCCTGTTACTAAAGCTATATCCATTTGTGTATAATTTCTATTCTAAAATATTTTTGACTAATCAATTTGTAATCTGATAGTCTCTATTTGTTGATGCCTATATTAAATGTTGTTCTTTTGATTTCATATATTCATTTAATTTGCTCAATCGCTGATACATTATGCTATCATCTTTAAAAGAAGGTACTATTTCTCTTACTTCCTTATATATTTCATGATTTTTCTTTGATAATTTATTGCTGATTTGTAAATATTCAACGGCTTGCACTAATGATAATATTTCTATTGAAAATACCTCAAAGGTGTTTTCAATAACTTTTGCAGTTGAAAGAGCTGAGTTTGTCCCCATGCTAACAATATCTTGATTGTCATTGTTATTAGGGATGCTATGAATATAAAGAGATGTGGATAAACTTTGGTTTTCAGCCACAGTAGAAGTTGCGGTAAACTGTACTCCCTGCATACCTAAATTAAAACCTAATTTGCCCAAATTTACAAAAGGAGGTAATATTTTATTAAGTTTATCATTCATTAAATAATTAATTTGACGCTCTGCCAACATCGACATCTTGGTAATAGCTAATTTAAGTTTATCCATTTCCAGAGAAACATAATCGCCATGGAAATTACCACCGTGTAATACTTTTTTTCTTTTAAAGTCAATGACAGGATTATCACTTACTGAGTTAACCTCATCTGTAAGTATTCTCTGTGTAAATTCCAGAGTGTCTAAAACGGGTCCAAGTATTTGAGGGACACATCTTAGGGAATAATATTCTTGTATTTTTTGATTGTAAACATTATCGTGTAATTCTTCTTCAAAATGAAAATCACAACGTGTGCGTATCAATTTACTATCGTTCATAATTTGGCGCATTGCGTTTGCTATGCGTTCTTGCCCTTTATGTTGCTTTACTTCGTTAAGCTCTTTTGAAAAATGATCTGAAAATGAAGCTACTATTTCATTAATCATAGAGGACATAATTACAGCCCAATTGGTTAATTTCCATGAATTGATAATGTTTAGCACTCCAATGCCACTCATAACAGAAGTGCCATTTATCAAACCTAAGCCTTCACGAAGTCTTATTTTTAATGGTTTAATATTCAAACTGTCAAAAACTTGCTTTGTTGGTATTTTATCTCCTTTATAAAATACTTCGCCTTCGCCAATCATAACAAGAGCTAAATGAGCTAATTGTACTAAATCACCACTTGCACCAACACCTCCATGTGAAGGGATATATGGGGTTATATCATTATTAATAAGGTTTTTAAGTAGCTCTACGGCATAAGGATAGATGCCTGATTTGCCTTGGATAATTGTGTTTAGACGACAAATCATGGCTGATTTTACCTGAATAGGACTTAGAGGCTCACCACTACCACTTGCATGTGAACGTATTAGATTATACTGTAGTTTTATTTGTTCATCTTCATTAATTTTATACTGAGCCATAGGACCTAAGCCTGTATTTATCCCATAAACTACTTTTTGACCAGATATCTCTTTTAAGAAATTGAAGCCTTTATGCATTGAATCAACAGCACTATTATCCAAATTTACTTTTTGTTGGTGTATTAGGACTTCATAAAAACTCGATAATCGCAATGATTCCTTCCCAATATTAATCATATATATAATTTTAAAATAATATAAATAATATATACTTTAAAAACGAATTGTTTTATTTTTATATAATAAGCAAAAATATAGATTAATATCTATTGTTCAACAATAATATCAGTACTTATATAAGCGTTCCTTAGTTCTATTATTAATGATGTCCCAAAAGGAATAATTCTATAAAACGGTATGCTTTATATTGTTAGCCCGGATTATTTATCAATTATTATTTTTTTATCAAATGAACACACCATATTAGTAAGAAAATCAAGAACTAACTGGCATTCATTAGTTATATATTAAGTCCTAAATAGAAAATAAGGAGGTAATAAATTTTGATTCTAATTAAGGTAAAATATAATAAGAATATAAATTTTTTTAATAGAACTATCTTTCAGAAAATAGTTTTTCTTCATTTTCCATATTCAAGTCTATACCTTTAGTGTACATCCATTTTCCATCAATTTTCTGGAAGTATGACTCTTCATACAAATTTTCATACTCGCCATTTTCAATATAATAGGCTCTAAAGATAACTACACCGGTTTCATCATTTTCTGTGCCACCGCTAACGGATTTTATTGCTAAATTAAGCCATTGTATAGATTGAGCCCAGCGTTTAATTTTATTCTTGTTTTTATTTGAGCGACTGGCTTTATATTGCGTTCTCATAAGATATTCAACATTTACTTTTACAAAGGCTGTATATCTTGAGCGCATTAGTTCTTCGGCTGTTTTTGCTTCTTTCTTTCCTTTAATTATTGCTCCACAGCATTCATCGTATGATAGTGTTGAGCCACAAGGGCATTCATTGGTCATATTATTGTCGTATTGGTAATTTAATTTTGCAAAGGTAATATTTAAAAAATTGGTAATAAATTATCTTAACGATTTAGTGAAATTAATAAATGTGGATATTTTTTTATAAAGTTTTGTAATGCGAGGTAAGAGGGTAAAAGTTAAAGAACTGTTTAAAATATATATTTATGTAAATTTAACTTGACATAATGTAAAGAAAACATTACCTTTGTTTTCTAATATTAAATTCATTTACTATGACACGATTTTTATTATCAAATAAATTAAAGGTTCCCGGATTAATTATCTTTTTTAGTTCATTAATTATTGGATTAATTGATTTGTTTTATGCCTGGGAACCAGTATTTTTGAATGCCAAAGCATTTAATATATTTGGAAATTCAGGTTTTCTCGATAATATTAATAATTATTTAGACGAAATAATTAGTTTATTATTAATTATAGGAGGGATAATGGCCGGGTTTTCTAAAGAAAAAATAGAAGATGAATATATTTCAAAACTGCGTTTAGAATCTTTAGCATGGTCAATATATCTAAACTATGCGATATTATTTTTAGCTATTATATTAGTTTCGGGTCTTGATTTTATCACAGTAATGATGGCTAATATGTTTACTGTACTTATTTTCTTTGTAATTCGTTTTAATCTTGTTCTTTATATTAAATCTAGGAGGATGAATAATGAAAAATAGATTAAAGTTATCGAGGATAGAGATAGGAATTACTCAGCAACAATTAGCCGAAAAAGCGGGAGTTAGCAGACAAAGTATAATAGCTATTGAATCTGGGAAATATATTCCATCTACTCTATTAGCATTGAAATTTGCTAATATATTTAATAAATCTATTGAGAATATTTTTGAATTAGAAGAAAATGATTGGAAAAAATAAAGGAAATTAACCGTTTCGAAATATAGAATTTCAATAATTCCCTGATTACATAAAATTCTGTATTTTTATTTTATGGCTGCTATCAAATATCTCAAAAAAATATTTTTTAATTATGCACATATGATTATAATTATTTATTAATTTTATAGCGTTCTTTTAAATATTATAATTATGAAAAATTTGCGCAATAATTTTATTATGGCCTCTGTTAAATTAGGCTATAGTGACGGAAAAGGTAATGTCACCAATAAACATTTAGATTTTTATAATAGAAGGAGTAAACATGTGGGTGCAGTGACTTTAGAGCCTTTGTACATGGATTCCGGATTAAGAGAATTACCTACACAACTAGGTATAGATAGTGATGAAAAAATATTAGAGCTTAAAAAAATCACAAAATTAATACACAGCAATGGTGCTAAAGTTATTGCACATATAAACCATCCTGGTCGTATGGCAAATCCTATGATACCGGGTAATTATTGGTGGTCGTCAACTGATAAAGCATGTCCTAATGGAGGTAAGACACCCGAAAAAATGGACAGAGAAATGATGGACACTGTAAAGCAAATGATAGTTGATGCAGCAATACGGGCGGAAAAAGCAAGTTTCGATTATATTGAATTGCAATACGGACACGGCTATCTTTTTTCGCAATTTTTATCTTCTGCAGTAAATGATAGAACAGATGAATATGGTGGAAGTTTTGATAATAGAGCAAAATTCCCCTTGGAAGTTTTTGATGAAGTTAAAAAATCAATAAATGTTCCTGTAATAATTCGATTATCAGCAGAAGATTTTACTCCAAACGGAATACATATTGACGAAGCAATTAAATTGGCAAAAAGATTAGAGGAAAAAGGAGCTTCAGCTATTCACGTTGTTTCAGCATCAGCATGTTATACACCACCTTGGTTTTTTCAGCATATGTTTGTACCAAAAGGAAAAACCTGGGAGTTGGCTTCTAAAATTAAAGAAAATATAAGTATTCCTGTAATATTTGTAGGTAAAATTAATTCAGCAAAAGATATTGAAACAATAAAGCAAAAATATAATGGTGAATATTTTGCGCTTGGAAGAGCAATGGTCGCAGACCCGGATTTTGTAGGAAAATATCTTAGAGTTATTAAAAAGCAAATTCGTCCGTGTATGGCATGTTCTGAAGGTTGTTTGGGAGGTGTTAAAGCAGGAAAAGGACTGGGATGTGTAGTTAATCCACAAGTTAATACAGGTTTGCCGGATATTGATAAAATTAATAATCCCAAAAAATATGCGGTAATAGGAGGAGGTCTCGCCGGAATGCAAGCAGCAGTTTTATTAAAAGAAAAAGGACATGATATTGATTTATATGAAAAGAATAAACTTGGGGGTCAATTTAATTTAGCGTATCTGCCTCCCAAAAAGGAAAGTTTAAAAGAAATTATTGATTATCTTATAAATGAATTAAATCATAATAATGTTAATATAATTAACCATGAAGTAACTAAGGAAGATGTTATAAGTAAAAAATATGATGGCGTTATTATGGCCACGGGTTCAGAACCTTTTGTGCCAAAAATTGAGGGATTAACTAAATATTATTGGACAGAATTTCTTGATGATAGACTATTGCCTTTAAATAAAAACATTCTTGTTGTTGGAGGTGGTTTAATAGGATTAGAAGTAGCATCAAAACTTGTTGAAAATAACAATATGGTTACTATTGTTGAAATGTTAGATGATATTGCGCGTGGCATGGAAATGATTGAGAAAGTGATGACTGTAAAAAAATTAAAAGAGAAGAATACAAAAATTCTTACAAATCATAAACTTACGAAAGTTATTGATGATAAAATATTTTTAGAGTCAAATGGTAGAACAATAGAGTTAAATAATATTGATAGTATTGTAATTGCGACAGGAATGAAATCTTATTTACCTTTTGATTTGCAAAATGAGAAAGTTTATAAAATAGGCGACGCAAAAAAAGTAGGTAAAGCACAAGAAGCTATTTATGATGCATATAAATTAGCTTTAGAGTTGTAGATACTTATTTAGCATAGTTTTTTTTTCGGTATTATTGATTACTTGAATGATTGGGTTCAATGAAATTGGTTAGTGATAATAAATGATACACTCAACTTGATTTCTGTGGTTTACAGATAAAAATTGATAATATACTTTTGTTATATTAAAATCGAAATTTAAAGAGGGGAAATGAAATAGTGCTTTAACAATTGCTTAGATTGAATGTTTAGTTTATTGGGACTTTTCTTTTAATATCTTCTTAGAGAATATGGATATCAAAGATTTGAAATATTATTCTTTTTAACAAATATTAGCAATAATTATCTTAGAATGATTCTAAATAAGCATTATTTAAGTATCTTTGTAACTTAAAATTAAATATAAAATAAGTTATAAGTAATGGCACAAATTACATTAAAAGGTAATCCAATAAATACCTTAGGTAGTCTACCTAAAATTGGAACAAAAGCTCTTAATTTTGAATTGGTTGCAAATGATTTATCAATTAAAACATTATCTGATTTTGCAGGAAAGAAAGTTATTTTAAATATTTTCCCAAGTTTAGATACTGCTACATGTGCAGCATCTGTTCGTCGTTTTAATGCAGAAGCATCAAAACTTGACAATACTGTAGTTTTATGTATCTCAAAGGATTTACCTTTTGCTCAAGCACGTTTTTGTGGCGCAGAAGGATTAGATAAAGTACATACGTTATCAGATTTTCGTGATGGAAACTTTGGTAAAGCCTATCAAGTTGAGATTGTTGATGGGCCATTAGCAGCACTTGAAAGCCGTGCAGTAGTTATTCTTGATGAGGATGCAAATGTTGTATATACACAACAAGTTCCCGAAATCGTTGACGAACCTGATTATGAGGAAGTTTTAAAAGCTTTATAGTAATTATGATTTATAGAAAAAAGGCTGTCTTTAATTAGGCAGCCTTATTACTTGTTTGTACGGATTTGTAATTCGTGCGTATAATGAATGACCTTGCTATTCATGGCTTATTCATACAATTTGCTTTGTTTTTGTATGAATGATGTGGGTTAATCTTCTATGAGAATTATTTGTGATAGAGTCTAATATTTCTAAGTTTTGGTAATTCAGTAGATGTATAAAGATTAAACTTAAAATAGGCATTATAAAATATTTTTCATACTGAAATAATCATATTAGTAAATATAAAACTTTTAGTAATCATGGTTAAAAGCTAAATTATATTAATCTTAGAATAAAATATTTTTTCTTGCCTTTTTGTACAAGAATATACTTACCATTTAGCAATTCAGCTTTAGAAAAATCAAAATTATCTTTTATTTTTTCTTGATTTACACTAACAGCATTGTCTTTTATCATTCTACGAGCTTCGCCTTTTGAAGAAAAAATACCGGTTTTATCGGCTAATAAGTCCAATGGAGGTAAGTTTAGGTCATTATTAGTAATTTCACTTTGTGGTACGCCTTCAAATACCGACAAGAAAGTGCTCTCATCCAATTTTTTAAGCATTTCTGTTGTTCCTTTTCCAAATAAAATTCTAGAAGCATCAATGGCAGCATTTAAAGCTTCTTCTGAGTGCACCATGGTTGTAATATGTTTACTCAAAGTTTTTTGTAAAAGTCTAAGATGTGGTGCTTCATTATGTTGTTCTATTAATTTTTCTATCTCTTCTTGTTCTAATAGAGTAAAAATTTTAATATATTTTTTAGCATCATCATCGCTGGTGTTCAACCAGAATTGGTAAAAGGCATAAGGGGAAGTTTTTTCCGGATCGAGCCATACATTTCCACTTTCTGTTTTTCCAAATTTACCTCCATCCGCTTTTGTTATAAGAGGACAAGTCATAGCAAAAGCTTCACCACTTTCTTTTCTACGAATAAGCTCTGTACCTGTGGTAATATTTCCCCACTGGTCGCTACCACCCATTTGTAGTTTACAATTGTATTGTTTATATAAATGTAAGAAATCGTATCCTTGAACCAATTGGTAAGAGAATTCAGTAAAAGACATTCCTGTTTTGCTTTCTTCACCAATTCGTTTTTTTACAGAGTCCTTTGCCATCATATAGTTTACGGTAAGGTGTTTTCCCACATCACGAATAAAATCAAGAAAAGAGAATTTACTCATCCAATCGTAATTATTTACAAGAAGAGCAGCATTTTCTTCGCCACTATCAAAATCTAAGAATTTAGCAAGTTGAGTTTTAAGTGCATTTTGGTTATGGCGTAAAGTAGCTTCGTCGAGAAGATTTCTTTCTGCCGATTTTCCGGAAGGGTCACCAATCATCCCTGTTGCGCCTCCCACTAAAGCAATTGGACGGTGACCTGCCAATTGAAAATGTTTTAACATCATAACACCTACAAGGTGACCAATATGCAATGAATCAGCAGTTGGGTCAATTCCTACATAAGCAGAGCTCATTTCTTTTTCTAATAGCTCTTCTGTTCCCGGCATAATATCGTGTATCATGCCTCTCCATCTTAGTTCTTCAACAAAGTTTTTTGCCATAACAGTAATCTTAAATTTCGCGCTTGCAAAGATAGTCTTTTGATAAAAGAATAATGATTAAATCTGTTTTTTCTTTTGTTTAAAATTTACTATGTAATAATAGCACAGAATATATATTAGTTTATCTTTTATTAGTTTATCTTTGCATTATAATAAATATAGCAATGCAATCAGATATTCAAACTCTTTTTGAAAAGAAAATAAACCCCAAGAAATTTAAAAGAACTATTGGATTATTTGGAGCTACTACAATTGGCGTGGGAGCTCTTATGGGAGCAGGCATCTATGTGCTTATAGGTGAGGCTGCTATGGAAGCTGGTCCATCTTTAATATTATCTTATTTGTTATGTGGATTTCTTGCTTATGCCACCACATTATTATATGCTGAGTTAGCTAGAATACTTCCTAAATCCGGAGGTGGTTATACATATGCTTATGATATTTTGGGTAGTATTGGAGGTTTTACTACCGGTTGGTTTTTAGCATTAGGAAGTCTTTTTGCCAGTGGAATTTATGCTATAGGTTTTGCCGAATATATTGTTGCTCTTTTAGGTTTTAAGGTTGGTGTTTGGGGTATTAAAATGGTAGCTGTAGGTATTACATTAATTATTGTATTGCCAGTGCTAAGGCCTTCAAAATCAAAGAAGAAAATTGATTTCCAATCTTGGATTATTTGGGGAAATATTGCTATACTTCTTCTTTTGATTGTTTTTTCTATGTTTTATTTAAGACCGGAAATTGCAACTCCGGTTTTCCCAAAAGGAATAGGTGGGACTTTTGGAGCTATTTCGTTGATTTATATTTCGTTTTTTGGATATCAGCTTATTGCTAATAATGCAGATGAAATAATAGAACCACAAAAGACCATTCCTAAGGCAATGAAGCTCTCTATGCTGATAAGTATAGGGCTGAATTTACTTGTTGCAATAGCTGCTATTTTTACAATTCCATGGCAAGAATT
>JAMOQI010000008.1 GCA_027064095.1 Bacteroidales bacterium
TTGTTACCCGGCGCATCAGCGCCAGGCAACAAGCGGGAGGAGTGAGCAACAACATTCGAAACCAAACTTTCAAATGTCGTCGTCACTCACCCGCGCCCCCGTTGTACTACAAAATAACCATGTATGATTATGAAAACTAATAGGAGAAAGTTATATGAAAAAATTAAATTTGATAGCATTAGCTATATTCACTCTGTTATTGACTGCTTGTGGAGGCGATACTAAAACTGAAACACCAACAACTGAAGTTACTGAAGAAGTGCTAATAACGGATGTAAACACTACAGTGAAAACAGAAACCCAAAATGATATTATCAATACAGATTTAGCAACAGAACAACTAACACCACCACCAACAATATAAAGGAAAATTATGAAAAAATTATTATTACTATTTACAACATTTATTACAATATATGGAGCTACATTTAATGTATCCGACACACCAGAACTTAGGACCGCATTAAATACGGCAGCTACAAATGGAGAGGATGATACAATTATTCTTGCTGATGGTACATATAAAACTACGGATGATGGTGTGGGAACATTTATATATCTTAGTAATGAGTCTAGTAAATTAACACTTCAAGGTTCAAGTAATGAAAATGTTATTTTAAGTGGAGATACTCAGCATCAGATATTAAATACACAATCAATACAAACACTTTATTTGGTTTTAAATAATATAAGTTTTATAGATGGAAACAATACTACGAGCGATGGAGGAGCTATTTATACTGATAATTCAATTGAAGTTAATGATTGTAATATTTCAAATAACTATTCCTATGGAAGAGGTGGAGGACTTTATTCATATACTTATTCAGGTGCAAACATTAATAATTCAATTTTTATTAATAATCAGGCTAGAAGAGAAGGCGGAGGAATATATTCAGGATACTTAACATTACAAAATTCTAAAGTTCATAATAATTCTAGCCAATATAACGGTGGCGGTTTGTTTGTAAGTGGTTTAGAGTTATCAAATACTATAATTACAAATAATTCTGCATCAAGTTATGGTGCTATGAGAATTTGGTATAAAACAACTATTATCAAGAATAGTATAATCGCAAATAATAGCTCAGGTATTGCATTAGATAATAGAGATGATCATAAAGTTACAAATTCTATTTTTTATAATAATGGTTATGATTTTCTCTGTTGGGAAACTCCTTGTACAGTAACTCTTTATAATAATTATATAGATGAAAGTGATACTACAGCAAATAAGTTTTTGTTTAATAATATTTATAACAATATAACTCTTGGGTTTGTTGATGAAACAAATGGAGACTATAATCTTATTTCTTCCTCAGATTTAATAGATGCAGGAACTACTGATATTGCAGGTATCACTTTTCCAACTATAGACCTTGATGGAAATGCAAGAGTAGTAGGTGGAAGTATAGATATTGGACCTTATGAATTTAGTACAACAAAACCAACTATTAATACTATCACTTTTACAGGTGAAGCAAAAGAAGCAACACAATTAACTTTTACAACAGATTATACATTAGCAGGAAGTAGAACTATCAGTAAAGTTGAATATGACTATAACAATGATGGAACTTGGACAACTTTAAATACTCATACTTTCAATACAAAAGATACATATACTATTGGTGTAAAAATAACAGATAGTGAAAGTGAATTTTCATTTACAACAAAAATAATAACGATAGTAGAATTGCCTTTTAGTGATATGACAGATGATCAAAAACTAGTAAAAGCTATAGACCCACTGTATTATGATAGTATTATAGAAATAATAAATAATAAATCACAAATTAATTCTCTAACAGCAAGTAGCATAGATGCTATGCAAAGTGGATGGACATTAACAGGTACAGCATCTAGTGTGACAGATATGAGTATATTTAATAATGCTTCAATAGTATGGATATATACAAATGGTGCATGGAGTTCTTATAGTTCTAATGCTACAATGATACAAGCAATACAAGATGCAAATATACCTTTTGTAAATTCAATCCCTGCTAATAGTGGTATATGGGTAAAGAAATAAAATGAGAACTTTTGTAATTGGTGCAGGTGCTTCAAAAGCATATCAAAACTCACCAACAAATTGCACAATGCCAATTGCAAATGATTTTTTTGAAACCTTTACAAAACTTGATATATGTGAAGATTTGAGAGTATTAGTTGGAGATATAACCAATATTGGTAAAAATGATTTTAATATTAGTATATTTAATTTTTTTGCCTCTGGTATTGATATAGAAGATTTTTTTACTCATGTAGAGAATAAACTTTTAAAACAAATGGAAGAAGGAAAAATACAGGATAATATTTATTATTATAAATCTTACTTACAATTAATTTTTTTATTTACATCAATTATTAATGAAATACAAAATGGACCTGTTTCAAAAGCTCATACTAATTTAATTAAATCACTAAAAAAAGATGATACTATTATCACTTTTAATTGGGATACACTACTAGATAGAGCATTATCTGAAAATACTACTTGGAAAACTGACTTTGGCTATTGTCTAAAACCAGAAAAAATTTACAAAAATAAATGGGTAAAGCCTATTGAAAATCAACATCAAAACTTTAATAAATTGATTAAACTTCATGGTTCTACGAATTGGATTACGACATATCCAATGCCACATAATCAAGATTTGTTTAAACTAAATCAAAAAATAGACAATTCTTCATTTTATATTTATGAAAATACTGTTAAGCCTTACCATTGCTATGATGGTAGATATAAAGGTCCTTATCAGCCATTTTCATATTTCTACTATCCACCAAATATCTTAGACGATATAGCATTAGATGAATCTAACGAAAAAGAAATGGTTAAACTAGGTGTATTAAACAATCCAGAAGCTCAAAAAATATATGAGAAAATGTTAGGAATTAAATTAGATTTACCTATAAAAACTGAGTTAGATGATGGTGTTATTACAATGCCTTTAATTATTCCACCAGTGAAAGATAAAAAATATACTTTATTTGCAAATTTATTTACAGATTTATGGGATATTGCAAAACAAGAAATTGTTAAGTCCGAAGAAATAGTTATAATAGGATATTCATTTCCAAAAACAGATACTAAAACAATACAATTATTTAAAGAAGCTTTTTGTATGAAAAAAGAACTTCCTAGAATAATCATTGTAAATCCAGAACCAAATGATATAATTAATTTATTTGAATTTACTTTTGGAATACCAAGAAATAATATTATTGTGTTTAAAGAATATTTTGATGAAAATTTTAACTTTGAAAAATTAGAAAGCAAGGGATAATAAATGAAAAAATTAAATGAACTAACATTAAAACAAAGAGAAGAACTTTTCAGACAACTTCGTATCTCAATTACCCATCATTCAAATGCGATGGAAGGAACTACATTATCATTCGGTGAAACAAAAGAGTTACTTGAACATGGAAATACTGCTGGAGATAAACCACTGCATGAACAACTTGTCATCTTGGGGTTTGCAAAAGCTTATGATGTAATAGTTCGTGAAGCTACAAATAAAGGAAATATTATTGATAGTAGCTTTATAAAAGATATTCATGCCATTATGTTTGAAGATGCTTTAAAAGTTTCACCTAATTTCGTTTCAAAACCTATTGGAGCATATAGACTAGATGAGCGATACATTAAAGGTGTAGATATAAAACTATCAGCACCTAATAAAATTTCAAATGATTTAGAAAATCTACTTTATAGATTTAATAGTAATAATATGAGTTTAGAAGATATTGCAGAGTTTCATATACTGTTTGAAAGAGTACACCCATTTGCAGATGGCAATGGAAGAGTTGGAAGGTTGATAATGGCTTTTCAAGCTATTCAAAATAACATTGTTCCACCTCTTATTGAAAATGAGCATAGAAGTGAGTACTTAAAAGCTATAAATGATAAAAATGAACTTTTCAAGTTTATTGATGAGAGTATTCAGAACAGTATGAACTTACTAGACTAAAAAGTACAACAAAACATAGGAAGTCAATAAATTTCCTAGCGGAAATTTATGCTTCTATTCGACCGTTATATCCCAAATTATGAGGACAACAATGAAAATAATATTTCTATTAATGATACTACTCTTTAGTATAGGAGTTAGTCTAAATGCTTATAACTACGGCACATTTGAAGGAAACTTAAAAG
>JAMOQI010000009.1 GCA_027064095.1 Bacteroidales bacterium
TAGGCAAAAAACTTGATGCCAACAAAAATAGTATGGCACAACTTATGATGATTTATGATCCTGATGGTAGTAATTCTGATTTAGTTAGCCTTGCTTTTTATACTTATCAATCTTTGATGCTGTTTCGTTTAATAAAAGAATCTCCTTTAAATATTGCCGACAATAGGATTATTTTTCAATATTTACAGAGTGCTTTTATAATCGCCGGCGTTCATCATCCTGATAATTTTTCAGAAGAAAAAAAATTGGAACTGATTCCCAATTCTAAAACCATAACAGGAGATATTTTAAAAGCAAATTATAAACTCAATGAAAAAGAGAAAGCTCTAATTAATAAAAGAGAAAGAATTATTTTAAAAGGACTTATGAAGTTAGGCATTACTCCAATAAAGAGAATAAATCCGGGAGCCGGAAGTAGTATTCATTATGGGGGAACCATTCCTTTCTGTGATACTGATATCATCGGTAAGCAAACTAAAGATGGCAGAGTAAATGGAACTAATAATGTATATATTGCCGACAGTAGCGGTTTTAATTATTTACCGGCAAAAGGGGTTACTTTAAGCATTATGGCAAATGCACATAGAATATGTTCAAAATTAATTAATAATGAATAATGATAAAATATTAAATATTGTAATAACAGGTGCTAATGGATTTATTGGAGATTATTTAACAAAGTATTTCTCTTCCAAAGGTCATCAAGTCTATGCTTTAGTACACCATTTGTATAAACAAGCTCCCAAAAATGTAAAGTATCGGGCTTTTGATTTACATTCTTTTGGAAGTGATGTAATTCCTGATAATACTGATATCGTGGTACATGCAGCATATATACCCTATATAAAAAGTATTACTAATAAGAATATAAACCAAATAGCCTCCATTAGACTTTATAATATTGCAAAAAGAAAAAAAGTATCTAAGTTCATTTTTCTTTCAAGCCTTTCTGCTTCCAAACATGCAATATCAGAGTATGGAAAAAGTAAATTTAAAATAAGTAAAGCTATTAATAAAGAAACAGATTTAATATTAAAACCAGGTCTGGTAATTGGAAATGGCGGTCTATATAATAGAATTGAAACATTAATAAAAAACTCACTTTTTGTACCATTAATAGGTGGTGGAAACCAACAAATTCAATATATATTAATTGATAACCTAGCTAAACTTATTGATAATTCTATTTTATATAATATCACAGGAGAATACAATGTGGCATATAAAACACCTATTAAAATGAAAGATTTATATTTACATATTACTAAATCCATAGATAAAAAAATAATACTTCTCCCCTTCCCATATTTATTTGCAGATATAGCTTTTGGGCTAATTAACATATTAAAACTTAATATAGGTATTAATAAAGACAATTATCTTGGACTTAAAAATATGAAAACCGTTAATATTTGTAATTCAGAAGATATATTTAAAGTTAAATTAAAACCTATTAATAAAAATTGGAGCACAACAAATTAACCTATAACTCTCTAAATAAGAATAATTGAATTGCATCACAAATTTCTATTTTTTGTCTACATTTGCATTTCAATCTTTAAAATTTAAAACAAAATTATAATTATGAAATACATTATTTTTTCTCTGTTGATCTTAATATCAACTTTAGCATTTACCCAAAAATCATCTTTTAAATTATTAGACTCAAAGTATTCTTATAATAGCACGGAATCCACAACTACTTTTAAAAGATTAATTTTATTAAACGATAAAAAATACTATATTGAAGGTCAAATTTCATTTGATGACGAGGGAAGAACCATTCAAAAAATAATTAAATATAAAAAGAATGCATCAGATAAAACAATAGAATATAAGGACTATACCCCAATGTTAGATGGTTTTGATAAAATGGCTTTTATTCAATTCTTAAATGCCGATGAAAATCAAGATAAAATAAAATTAGTAGAATCCAGAATAATTAAAGAACTCGAAAGAACTTTTGCTGCAACTAGTAATGCAGAGCTTGACTTTGGTAATGGAGTTGCAATAGTTGAATATTTCATTAATAATTCAAACTCCACTTTTCAAATAATCTACAATATCCTTAAAGAAGAGAAAATGATAGATAACGTACTTATTGGACAAAGAGTATATATGGATGGTGACGACTATAATTTTGAAATTTTATATCCATTAAATTATGAAGGAACTTTTTGGGGATTTATATAAATTATCAGCCACTGATAAAATCTATTATCATTTATTATTACATTCTGCTAAAAGTGGTATGTTTATTTTCTCTACTAAGTAAATATGAAATATATTATTTAATATTGAAGATGGATGGAGATAAATTATATTTACAAAAAAATTTGTACCTTTACAGCTTCAATTTATTAATTTAAAAACTAAAAATAAATTAGCATGGGAAAAGGTGACAAGAAAACAAGAAGAGGAAAAATAGTAAATAAATCGTATGGTAAACATCGTATGCGTAAGGCTAGTTCTGGATATTCAGCACCTGCTAAAATTGAAACTGCAAAAGAAGTAGTTGAAGAAAAAGCTCCTGTTGTTAAAAAACGTGCTACGAAAAAAACCACTACTGCCAAAAAATCAACAACTACTAAGAAAACAACAACTGCTAAGAAAACAACAACTGCTAAGAAAACTACTACAAAAAAGGCAACAACTAGCAAGGCTAAAACCACAGCTAAAAAGCCAAAAGCAGAATAAATATTAAATTATCAATAGATTTATTTAAATAAAACATACAAAACCTTGTATACGTATACAAGGTTTTGTTTATTTTTGTACTTCATTTACTACACACACTTATAAAATATAAACATGAATTTATTACTTATTAGCAATTCTACTATGGTAGGAGAATCCTATCTTGGTTGGCCACAAAATTACATTAAAGACTTCTTAAAAGACAAAGTTAAAAGAGTTCTATTTATTCCATATGCAGGAGTTAATCTTTCAAATTCAAGTATAGAAGAATCTTGGAATATTTATGAGGAAAAAGTTGCTGCCGTTTATAAAAAACTCGGATATGAAATCTATTCCATTCATCATGAATCTGATGCTGTAAAAGCTGTTAGAAATGCTGAAGCAATAGCAGTTGGAGGTGGCAATACTTTTTATCTTAATTATATGATGCATAAAGAAAATATCATCACTGAGATTAAAGCCAAAGTTGAAACAGGAATGCATTATATGGGGTGGAGTGCAGGAAGTAATGCTGCTTGTCCAACTATCAAAACCACCAATGACATGCCTATTATTGAACCTGACAGCTTTAATGCTATTGGACTTATTCCTTTTCAAATAAATCCACATTATCTTGACGCTCACCCTGATGGACATGGAGGAGAGACTCGTCAACAACGCATTGAAGAATTTTTAGCTGTTAATAGAAATACATTTGTTGTTGGTCTTCGCGAGGCAAGTTTACTTGAAATGCATGATAATAAAATAGAACTCAAAGGAAAACATCCACTCCGTATATTTAAATATGGTCAAAAACCATATGAAATAAATATTGGAGAATCATTAGATTTTTTATTTTAAACATACACACACAACCTTATCAAAATGAATATTAAACTAAGTATTGTATTGGCTCTAAGTTCACTTATTGTAACTTCTTGTGGACCAACGAAAAAAAAAGAACTCACTAATATGAAAACAAATAGTGGAATTGATTTAAACAATTTAGATACAAATGTAAATCCTGGAGATAACTTTTTTGAGTATGCCAATGGAGGATGGCTAAAGTCTAATCCAATTCCTGCCGAATATAGTAGATATGGTGCATTTGAAGTACTCGCTAAAAAAAACCAAGAAGAAATAAAAAGTATAATAGAAGAAGTATCTACCAGAACAAATATTGAAAAAGGAAGTCCTGAACAACAAATTCGTGATTTTTATAATTCAGGAATGGATACTAATAAGATAGAAGAATTAGGCATTAAACCTATTGAAAGTGTCATCATAGAAATAAATGGTTTAAACTCAAAAGCCGAACTTATAGAAATACAGGCAAAACTAAATATGAAAGGTTTATATCCTCTTTTTGCTGTTTATAGTTCACAAGATGAAAAAAATAGCACAGAAATAATTGCTAATCTATCTCAAGGAGGTTTAGGTTTGCCGGATAGAGATTATTATACAAAAGAAGACGAAAGAAGCAAAGGAATACGTATAGAATATATTAATCACATTCAAAAAATGCTTGAATTGGCTGGTGAAACAGAGGACGTAGCAGCAAAAAAAGCAAAAGAAATTATGGCTTTTGAAACTATTCTAGCTAGTGCTTCAATGACTAGACTTGAACAGCGAGATCCTCATGCTACCTACAATATTAGAACTATTAATGAAATATCTAAAGAAGCACCAGGTTATGACTTTAAAGCTTATTTATCTTATTTGGGGCTTAGTGACTTAAAATCTGCAAATATTCATCAACCATTTTTCTTTAAAGAAATGGCAAAAGCTTTTAACACTACTGATATTAATACATTAAAAGATTATTTTATCTGGAACGTTATTAATGGTAATGCTAGCTCTCTTAGTAGTGAATTTGTAAATCAAAATTTCTATTTTTATAGTACTGTTCTTTCTGGTGTTGACAAAATGCGTCCACGTTGGAAAAGAATTATATCCTCAACCAATGGTAGTTTAGGCGATCCTGTTGGTAAATTATATGTTGAAAAATATTTCCCTGCTTCTTCTAAAGAAATAATGGTTGAATTAGTTGGAAATCTAAGAAAAGCTTTAAAAGAAAGTATTCAAAATCTTGACTGGATGTCTGATATAACAAAACAAAAAGCAGAAGAAAAACTTGCTGCTATAAACCTTAAAGTTGGATATCCTAATAAATGGTTAGACTATTCTAAAGTTGAAATTACTCCTGACAATTATATTCAAAATAAATGGAATTGTAATGAATTTAGCTATAAAAGAAACCTTGCAAAAATAGGGAAACCTGTTGACCGTGAAGAATGGGGAATGAATCCTCAAACTGTAAATGCGTACTACAGCCCTAATATGAATGAAATAGTATTTCCTGCAGCAATATTACAACCACCTTTCTTTGATCCTAGTGCTGATGATGCTGTAAATTATGGTGCAATAGGTGTTGTAATTGGTCACGAAATGACTCATGGTTTTGACGATCAAGGTCGTCAGTACGACAAAGATGGAAATTTAAATAATTGGTGGACTGATGAAGATGCCAAGAACTTTAAAGCAAAAACCCAAATTCTTATTAAAGAATATAGTAATTATAAAGTACTTGACTCACTTCCTATAAATGGGGAGCTGACACTAGGAGAAAATATTGCTGATAATGGTGGTTTATTTATTTCTTATGCAGCTTTACAAAAAGCCTATGAGAAAAATGGTAAAGCTAAGAATATCGATGGACTTACCTCTGATCAACGATTCTTAATTTCTTATGCTCAAGTATGGAGACAACATATCCGTCCAAAAGCATTGATGAGAAGACTTCAAGAAGATGTTCACTCTCCTGGTATTGCAAGAGTTAATGTTGGTGTAGCAAATTTACCTTGGTGGTATTCTGCTTTCAACATAAAGGAGGAAGATAAAAACTATATTGCCCCTGAAAATAGAGCCAAAATTTGGTAATAACTAATATTATCAGTATTAATCTTTTTAAAAAATCCTGTAATATTTACGTTACGGGATTTTTTTATTAATGAAAATTTAAAAATAACACCTATTATTACCCCTCATTATTCATACAATTGCTTTGCTTTTGTATGAATAATACCAATTTGAAAGCAAAAGTGCCGATATAAATTCTAAATATTTTTTTGTTTAACGAATTTGGAAAAATTAAGCATAGCCTCAGTTATGGTTTATTTTTTTAAGGAAGTAAAACATAAAAAGATAACGAATTTTGCGGTAGTTTTATTTTTAATTTGGTAAGCAATGAATGCGAGGTGAAGTGCGAAAAAACCATCCCAAAACAAAATGTATAAATGGTTCCGTCACTTTGGTAAAGATAAAGTTTTAATGAATATGACAATATTTACCATTGCTTTTAATATATCAAAGTTGTTCAACAAACAGTTATTTTTACTTTTTTCTCAAATTTATCGGTCTTATAAAGATGTTATTAGTCAAAATAAGGCTCCTAAAATAAATATTGAGCAAAAACAGCCGAGAATCGAATAGTACTGGAAAAATATCCATAAAGAAGTTGCTTAAACAAAAAAAAAGAGACTGCTCTTTTTGAACAGCCTCCACATAAGAAGTTATTTATTATTTTAAAGAAGTTAAATAATAAATTAAAATTTCATTTTTGATTTCATACTTTGCATCATTCTGGCAGAGTTTTTCATACCTGCACCACCACTCATCATTTTCATCATTTTGCGTGTACTATCAAATTGTTTTATTAGATTATTTACTTCCTGAATACTAGATCCACTACCTTTTGCTATTCTCTGCCGACGACTACCATTAATTATTTTTGGATTTTCGCGCTCATCTTCTGTCATTGAATAAATAATAGCTTCAACACTTTTAAAAGCATCATCGTCTATATCAACATCTTTCATAGCTTTACCCATTCCAGGAATCATCCCCATGAGGTCCTTAACATTACCCATTTTTTTGATTTGGTTAATTTGCTTAAGGAAATCATTAAAGTTGAATTGATTTTTAGCAATTTTCTTTTGTATTCTACGACTTTCTTCAGCATCAAATTGTTCTTGAGCTCTTTCCACTAAAGAAACAACATCACCCATCCCAAGAATACGGTCAGCCATACGTGAAGGATAAAAAATATCCAAGGCATCCATTTTCTCTCCAATACCTACAAATTTTATCGGTTTATCTACTACGGAGCGTATTGTTAATGCCGCTCCACCCCTAGTATCACCATCTAATTTCGTCAGTATAACTCCTGTATAATCAAGCACATCATTAAATGCTTTAGCCGTATTTACAGCATCTTGACCAGTCATTGAATCAACAACAAAAAGAGTTTCCTGAGGTTTTATTTTAGTGTGAATTGCAGAAATTTCTTTCATCATAGCCTCATCTACTGCCAAACGTCCGGCTGTATCGACTATAACTACATTATGACCCATTTCTTTAGCTCTTCGAATAGCTTTATCAGCAATTTCTACAGGATTCTTATTATCATCTTCATGAAAAACTTCAACACCAATTTGTTCTCCCAATACTTTCAACTGGTTTATAGCAGCAGGACGATAAACGTCACCAGCCACAAGCATTGGCTTCTTGCCTTTTTTAGTCTTTAGATAGTTTGCAAGTTTAGCAGAAAAGGTAGTTTTACCAGACCCCTGCAATCCCGCAATTAATATAACACTAGGATTTCCCTTTAAATGAATATCTGCCTGCTCACCTCCCATCAATTCTGCAAGTTCGTCGTGCACAATCTTAATCATCAATTGACTTGGCGATACAGCAGTTAGAACATTAGCTCCTAAGGCTTTTTCTTTAACTGTGGCAGTGAAATTCTTGGCAACTTTATAGCTAACATCGGCATCTAACAAGGCCTTCCTTACTTCTTTTAGAGTTTCAGCTACATTAATTTCTGTAATTCTTCCCTGTCCCTTTAAGACTTTAAAAGCCCTATCCAGTTTGTCACTTAAATTATCGAACATGCGTTTTATTATTAAATTTGTATTTCGGGCTGCAAAACTAATGAAAAAAACTATTTATAATTACTTAAACTCAATTTTAATATATGAGAATAAGCCTTTTATTTAGCCTTTTCATTTAATTCATATTTTATCTTATTAAATGGATAGTTCCTTTTAATTGATATTGGTCGAAAAATTTTTCTTTAATTATTACATAATAAGAATAAACCCCTATGGGAGAGTCAATACCGTTGAATTTACCATTCCATTTTTGAAAAGGATCTTTTGATGCAAACACTAATTTACCCCAACGATTATAAATATAAAATTCGTAATAGTCGATTGCTCCAAATTCCCCTACAACACCAAAATCATCATTCAATCCATCTCCATTAGGAGTAAATGCATTTGGGAAATAAAAAAAATTACATTTATGAACATCCAATTCAAAACTAGCAATATCTGAGCATTTAGTATTAAATAAAGTATTTGAAACTGTTACTGTATATATTGTTGAAGACATTGGAGTTACATTTATGTCAGGATAAGAATATCCATTATTCCATAAATATTCATTCCCTCCAACTGCTGATAGAGTAACTGTGTTTCCCAAACAAATACTATCATGTGGACTTATAATCTCTGCAACTGGAACCTGAACTACATTTACATTTACAATAGCCTGATTCTTACATAAATTAGAATCTGTAATTATTACATTATACGACGTATCAACATTAGGTGAGACTATATTAACAGACTGATTTACACCATTACTCCATAAAAAGCTATAATTACCATAAACCCTTAATGTGGCTTTTTGCCCATTACAAATTGACGTATCATTACTTATATTAACCAAAGGCAAACTATTAACTTTCACAAAAGCACTATCATAAACACTACACCCCAATGTATCAGTAGCAGTAAAAGAAAAATACTTATCAAAACTTAAAACAGGTTCAATAAAATAGCTGCTGGTAGAATTATATTGCCAATGATAAACATTGTTCATACTGTCAGTAACATATATCTTTGCAGTATCTCCGATACAAATTGTATCGTCAAATATATCATAAATAGGCTTAGAAATAATTACCACAATTGAGTCTGTGGTATCATTCTGACATTGATCTGTTATTTGTAAATAATATGTAGTAGTAACAATTGGACTAACAGAAATAGCATTAATAGTATCGCCTGTACTCCACAAAAATGAATACGGCAAATAACCACCTGATACATTACTTGCCAAATTAGCGATTCCACTACCACAGATTACAGTATCATTAGGCATATTAGAAATAGGTGGAGTATTATCTTTTATATATATGCGAATAGTATCCGAGGTGCAAGAAGATGTATATACAACAAAAGTAATATATTCAGTTGGCTCTGCTATTGTATCCATTAATGGATGAATGATAAGATTTACCGAATCTTGCCCAGCAGGAATTACTACAGAATTTGGCAATTGACTGTAATCTACACCATTAGTTGCAGTCCCCCCCGTATTAAAATAAATAGTTGATACTGTACTTTGCACTTGAGGTAATTTAAAAGTCAATATTGCATCATTGCAACCTTCTACAGAAGTAGTATCTATACTCGAAGATGTAGTAGAATTAAGAATTACAGCATTACTAGTAAAACTATTGGCTTCAAGAAAAACTGCCGAATCATAAATATGATCTTGAGCATCTCCAATAGCAATCTTTATATGATATGTCATGCATGAAAATACTTTCACCCAAGCAGTTAAAACTGTTGTAAATCCATCAAGCTTTACATAAGTCCCAAATGAATTATTTACATAATATTGTGAGTTTAAATTCTGGTTAACATTGTTAATCGTAATAGGTGTCGTAGTGTTTGGTATTAAAGCTATATTTTGGTTATTGTATAATCCGCCATAAGGACTTAGACCACTGATAAAAAAACCAAAAACATCATTTATACTATTCACAAATTCAGGATACTCCTCAGATCCAAAAACATATCTAAACTTTAAAGTATCTGACAATGGGACAAAATCAAACTCTAATACTGCTGCATCTTTTATAGATTGAGTAATAAGTGAAGCAAGTTGAGGGTCTGAACCTCCATTTGTATTAGTAGAACAAAATGCACTACCGGCACCTGGTAATTGATTTACATTTCCTGTTGAAAGAACCAATCCACTTGTAATTCCCATATTCCCATTATTAAAACCACTTGTAAAAGTCCCAATACTTTGTGCTGATCCAGTAAAACTAACATTACTCACTGACACACCATTTCCAACAAGGACATTCTGCACCCATTGAGCAACAGTTCCAGTTTGATTAACTACTAATTGTGCATTTATTTTTACTGATAAAAAAAAAAGAAAAGTTAGTGCTACAAAAAAAACTATACGCATAAATATATCTATTGAAATAAACCTACTTCACAATATCAAAAATGAGGTTTATATTTATAATTTAAGCACAAGACACAAAATATTATAAATTAGTTGTATATAAATAAAAAAGTAATGATTAATCACTTTTTATATTATCAAGTTTTTCTATTCATAAGAAGAAAAACATATATATCTTATTATTACAAAACAGGTTGAACTACCGACCTTCCCGATTGAAAACAGGAACGCTTTATTATCTTTTTTGAGATATCAATTGTTCTATATATTTTCTTGACTTCTTTCGCTATATACTCTCTTTTTATTGCTTCAGACTTGCTTTCATATTCTTCATAATAAACTATTTGCCACGGTCTGCCACTTTTGGTTGATTTTGTCACTCCCAAATTATGACATATTTGCATTTTTTGAACATCTGAACTTGATCCAATATAATAATGTTCCCGGGTTTTACTATAAATTAGGTATAATAGTTCATCATTTATTTATTCTAACAAAATAGGGCGACTCACTTGTAGTGATTCGCCCTATTTGTAGCGAGAGGCAGGGTTGAACTGCCGACCTCATGATTATGAATCATGCGCTCTAACCAACTGAGCTACCTCGCCATAAGGTTTCCGACGTTTTTGCTTTTGTTGCCGACCTTCCCAATTTATTATCGAGACACTCTAACCAACTGAGCTACTTCGCAAAATTTAAATCTGTTACTGATTTAGGGCTGCAAAGATAATATTCTTGTTGAATTAAAAAACATTTTTTTATTTTTTTTCAATTAATTTTTAATCTTATCACAATAAAGTAAAAATGTATCTTTGACTATTAAAATAAATTTATAATTTAGCTTTATAAAGAAATATATTTCGGCTATTATTGTGCTTATAATCGGTATTATAACACTAACATACACCGTCAGACTGTCTAAAAAGCCCAATTTCTGCGTTATGCTACTTTTTGTAAATGCTCATATACCTTAGTATACTGCGCTTTACAAAAAAGCAGCAAGCCTTGAACTTGAACTTTTAAGCCACTCTGCTAAGTACATGACAATTTTTCAATAAATCAATTTAATCATCTGATATTCAGCGTATAATGTTAATAACTTTTATAAATAAATATATTTAATACTCTGATATTCAGTA
>JAMOQI010000010.1 GCA_027064095.1 Bacteroidales bacterium
ATGTGGCTGAAGGTAGAGGCATGACTCCTGAGCAAGTTGATAATATTGGGCAAGGTAGAGTTTGGAGTGGTGCTAATGCTGTTAAGATTGGTTTGGTAGATGAGCTTGGCGGAATACAAAAAGCTATAGATATTGCTGCTAAAATGGCCGATGTTACTGAATATAAAACTGTGGAATATCCTAGTAGGAAAAATCCTATTGAGGAAATAATAAAACAACTTAGTAATAATACCAGTGCTAGCGCTGCTATTAAAACAGAACTTGGAGATAATTATAAATACTATAATTACCTTAAGAAAATACAATCTATGAAAGGTGTGCAAGCAAGACTTCCTTTCTTTATAGAAATGAATTAATTAGGAAATTGATTTTTTTAAAGAGCTTTCTTTATTAATTTAAAGGAGGCTTTTTTTATGGCATTTGCAAATCAGTAAAGTGAACCTTAAAATTATCAAATAAAAATTCATTCTTGCCTTTATTCCAGATGTAAATTTTAAGTATTTCTTTTCCTGGACTTATTCCTATTTTGTCAAACTGATAATTTATATGTTCCCATTTATTCTTTGAATTAATATTGCTTGTTACATCATTGCCTCTGTAAAAATAAGTTTTCCCATTTTCAATGGACACAACCAATATAATATCCTTAGGAATATCCATTTTGTTTTTAATGTCAAAACTAATGTCAATATTGAATTCTGAATATTTATTGCAAATATTTGATGTGCTAACAGTAAGTCCGTTAATATATTCAGTTTTGCTATTTGCAGCAAAGCAAATTGAATCTTCATCATCAAATTTATCACCATTATTGAAATCAAGGCTATAATTCCTAAGCTTATTTATTGAATCTGTTTTTTTCTTTTGAAAGATATATATTTCATAATTGTATCCTCCTAATGTTTTTGTCGGTGGGTTGGGAGCTATCTTTTTTAGTAAAACCAGATTTTTATCATTTGTGAGATTTTTTAGAGGCATTTGTCCTTCATTATTGCCAAAATGTGAATCCCAGACAATGATAGTACTATTAGGAAAAGGCATAGAAGGATGTTGTCTGTTTGCAATCATCCATGAAGTTTTAGAATTATCATAAGGATCACGTCCTAATTTGAATATAACATTTACATCATAATACACTATATGATTTTTATTTAGCTCATTGTTATTTATATAATCTGCAGTTTTCTGCATTAACTTATCTTCTTTGGTAGGTGAAAATCCCCATTTGTAAATATGTGTACATTGGTAATACATTACAACTGAAATAATAGCTATAAGGATGTAAGAAATGTATTTATTGTATTTTTTAAAGAACAAATATATTATATCAAATGCAATGGCAGCGCCAACTGCCGATAATGGAATTACAGCACCTATAACTCTAATAAGACCTAGACTACCTCCTTTTCCCATTGCCCAAACAAAGCTATGTGCAGCGTAATACAGGATAAAGGGAGCAAAAACTAATAGGAGTATGTAAAACTCGTTTTCGAATTTAAAAATACCTTTTTTTATATATCTTCTTAAAGTGATAATTAAGCTTATAATAAATAAACTAAATACGATAAATCCTTGAATATTTTTTGTGTTATTAATAAAATGTAACCAACTACCACTTCCATAAATACTGTCTTGTCCGTATGGTATTTCTGTTATTAACCACAAAAAATCATTGTGAAATGGATAGCCAAGAATACTAATTAGTAAAAAACCAAAACTCAATAACGGAATAGATAAGTAGGATTTTTTTAAACCATAAGCTAAAGCAAAAAGTGGTAATAATATTATTCCTTCAGTTCTAATAATTGGTAAAAATGATATTATAATTGAAGACCAAAGAATCTTGTCCTTGAAAAATAAATATACGCCCAGAATTAGAAAAAAAGCAAAGCTAATCTCCGTTAGGCTGGTAAACATTAAGATAAAGTAAATAGGTGATAATATGGTGAAAATAAGCGCAGAAATTGAAGACTTTAGCCCTAATATGCTTGCTGTTTTATATGCTAAGAATCCACCTGCCAATCCTAATATGAGATTATAAACACGAATACCGTTAATGCCAAATTGTGCAAATGGGGAACTTAATATTGTAAAGACTGGTTTACTCCAATGGTCGAATAATAACTTTGGATATTTCCAACCATAATGGGCAGCAAAATAATGTGCAATATTATCAGCACCTCCAAAGCTGTTGTATGTTTTAGTGATAACATAAACTCCTGCTACAAGGATAATTAGTAAGAATGCTATTATTGTGAGGTCTGTTTTCTTATTTGTCATAAAGATTCTTATTATTTTAATTAGACAAATGTAGGGACTTTTTTAAATCAATTTTTATTAAGTTTATCTTTTTTAAAATGTAGTTTTATGATATTAAGATTATTATTTTGAATTAATGATATCTCTCACTAGTCGAATATCGCTATAATCTACTTCATTCGGTAAGAGTGCTTTTAATTCAGATGTGGAATCAATTAAATCAGGATTTTCTTTAATGCATTGTATAATTATTGGTACTAATTCAGGATTCATCAAGTCTTCAAGCTTAATATCACCTGAAATCACATGCTTTGATAAATGTCCTTTAATTGTTGAATAAACTAGATTCCTTTCTATACATATTTCTTCAATACTTTTACCGGATTTAAACAATTCTAAACTGACAATATGTGAAGGAGTTTTATCTTCTTTTTTCTTTTTTGGAGGTTTCTTTTTAATATAATCTTCATCCACTTTTATTTCTTCTTTGTTAATAGCGTTTTCGAGCATATATTCGTTTACAAGTTCTATAATTTTTTCTCCGTACTGAGCAGCCTTCATTTTTCCTATGCCTTTTATCATTAACAGGTCTGTAAAAGTTGTAGGCAGAGTATTTGCAATGCCAATAAGCATTTTTTGTGAGGCTATTATATAGTGTGGTACTTCTCTTATTGTAGCTTCTTCATTACGCCACGATTTAAGTAATGAATATAATTCTGGATGCTTAGTGTCAATATCTTTAAAGTCTTTTTTAATGGTTTTAGATTTAGGCTTATCAAATTTATCAAGGGCGGCCTTAGCTTTTACATCCATAATGTTATTTGTACTAAAACCATACATACAGGATTGTAAGCTTTTTTGCTTAATATTAATTGCATCATTGATGTTTTCCAAAGCTTCGCTAAAAATTTGTTTGCTGGCTTTATTATCTGATTCAAAGCTGCTTTCATTTATTACAGTAATTATTTTTTCAGCTTGTTGTTCAAAAAAATAAGTGCTTGCTTTTTTTATTCTTTCCTGAAGTGTTTTGTTCTTTTCAATATTTGGATTTTCGGATACTAATTTTATAACCTGTTGCATAAATTTTGCTGCAATTCCACTAAGATTAGGTAAAACTTCTCTCTGAATTTTTAAGAGATTCTCCTTGATATTACCATGAATAGAAGAGCCATGTTCTGCAATAATTTTTTCTATTCTTTTAAATCGATAATTTATTTGTTTATAATCGAATAACTCATCGATAAGATCAAACTGGAAAGAGTTTTTAGCTTCAATAAGCTTATTCTCATCGGGTTGATTTTCTTCTACTTGTTTGTTGAATGAGCTAACAGTTCTATCACAAATAATTGCAGACTCTGCAATATTAGTACTCAATATTATTCCTTCAAGGGTTTTACATCTACTAAGAGCTACATATGTTTGCCCATGAGCAAAAGCCGCCGCTGCATCAATTATAGCTTTGTCGAAAGTTAGCCCTTGACTTTTATGGATAGTGATTGCCCAAGCAAGTCGAAGAGGATATTGAACAAAAGCACCAATAAATTCTTCTGTAATCTCTTTTGTTTCTTCATTAATACTATATTTGATATTCTCCCACCTTTCCTGAGTAGTATAAATTTCTTCTTCATTATCGCATTTTACTACAATAGCATCCGTGTCGAAAGAAACTATTCTCCCTATTTTACCATTAAAATATCTTTTATCTGGAGAACTGTCATTCTTGACAAACATTACCTGCGCTCCCTTTTTTAGCTCCAAAGTAAAATCAGTGGGATAGGAGTGTTCAGAAAATTTACCTTCGATACTAGCTTTGAAAAACTTACTCTTTGATTTTAGTTTTGAAAGGCGTTTTTCATTAATGATATTTGCTGATTTATTATGTGTTGTAAGTGTAATATAACCTTCTTCGTCCTTAGGCTCAAAATCTGGTAAATATCTAGTATGTAATTTATTATATGATTCCTGGCTTAAGTTGTTATTTCTAACTTCATTAAGAATATTTAGAAAAGTATCATCACTTTGCCTATAAACATGTTTTAGCTCAATAGAAATAAGATTTGCTTCTTGAATAGCCTTGCTGTCAAAGAAAAACATACTTTTGTAATATGATCTGAGAATATTCCATTCCTCATCTTTTACCACAGGTGCAAGTTGTTGTAAATCTCCTATCATCAATAGCTGAATTCCACCAAAAGCTTTATATCTATCTTTATATTTTCTTAATACCTCGTCAATAGCATCTAATATATCCGCTCTAACCATTGATATTTCATCAATAACTAATAGGTCGAGAGATTTTATAAGCCGTATTTTACTTTTGTAGAACTTCTGTTTGAAATTAGAATTTTCTGATTTTTTACCGCCAATTTTCTCTGTGATAATCGGGCCAAATGGTAACTGAAAAAAGGAGTGTATCGTGACACCACCGGCATTAATTGCAGCTACACCCGTTGGTGCAACAACTATCATTCTTTTATGTGTTCTCTCTTTTAGAGACTTTAAAAAAGTAGTTTTGCCAGTACCTGCTTTGCCTGTTAAAAATATATTTCTATTGGAATATTGAACAAACTCAAAAGCTAAATCTAATTCTTTGTTGTTTGGCATTTATATTAAAATTTGAAGCTGTAAATTTACAGAAAATAATATGGTTTTATGGATATTTATTTGTTCTTTTTTCGGTACATACTTCGATAAAATTTGTATTGTAAGCTTGTTTGTTGCAGTTCTTTTTATTTGTAATAATACAAATCACTTAGCATAACTGTCTTGTTGAATTTTTTGTGTCGTGTATTAGCAGTAATAAACTTGTTATTCTTTCAAGTTTTTTTAAAAAAAAAGAGGCAAAAAGCCTCTTGTATTTTAGTGAACCCGGAGGGATTCGAACCCCCAATCGCTACGGCCGTAACGTAGTGCAGTATCCAGTTATGCTACGGGTCCTTATTTTGAGGCTGCAAATATATGCTTTTTTTGCTCTATTTGTAAAATAAAGTATGTTTTTTTTGTATTATTTATTTCTTCAATTACTTTAGTTTCCTAATATCTATTACATTTAATGCGTTGTTTTTAGTTGTTATTTTGTAGACAATATAAATATATAAATTAAGAATTATGAATATTTGTGAAATGCCAATGGCTATAAAAGTAAAAGGAGTTAGCGAAAGTTCTACCAGACTTAGTGTTAGTTCCGGGAGATTTAATATGCTTATTGATGAACCAGAACAAATGGGTGGTACAAATCAAGGTCCTACGCCAATTCAAGTGTTATTAATGGCTCTTGCCGGATGTTTAAATGTAACAGCTCATGAGGTGGCTAAACAGAAATCTCTGCCTTTAGTTTCTCTAAATATAGAAATAGATGGTAATTTAGATGCCTGTACTTTTATGGGATGTTCAACTGAAAACAGAGCCGGCTTTGATAGAATTAATGTGCATTTGGATGCAAAATTTGACATTCCTGTATCTCAAGAGAAAATAGATAATTGGATTGCTGAAACAGAGCAACGATGCCCTGTTACAGATAATATTAAATCGGCTACAGATATTTCTGTAATTGTAAATTAGACTCTTATCGTTATTAATTGTTTTAAATAGCTTTTTAAAGTAAGACATAATTATATATCTTTGGAGCCTTAAAATAAGTATATAATATGAGGAAAATATACACTGTTGGTGAGGCTATTTATGATATTATTTTCAAAGATGGCAAGCCTATTGATGCTAAGGTTGGAGGAGCAATGATAAACTCTTCAGTGTCGTTAGGAAGATTGGGTTTACCAATCAATTATATTGGTGATACTGCCGATGATGTAGTCGGAGATATTATGAATGAATTTCTTGTTGCTAACAATGTAAATATAGATTATTTCTCTCATTATTCTAATAGTAAATCTCGTTTAGCACTTGCTTTTATAGATGAGATTAACGCTCCAAGATATTCTTTTTATAAAATTAATACTTCTCAAAAAATTAAGCTAAAATTCCCCGAAATAAATCCTAATGATATTATTTTGTTTGGTTCGTTTTATGGTATTAAATCAGAAGTACGTGGTCAGCTAGTGGATTTTTTACTCGAAGCTAATAAGAAAGGAGCTATTATTCTCTACGATCCTAATTTTAGAGTAAATCATAAATCATTGCTAAGCACCGTGCTTCCATTTATAGAAGATAATATTCGCCTTGCTGATATAGTAAAGGCTTCGAATGAAGATTTTGAACTAATTTTCGGACTAGACAATTTTAATGACATAATAGATAGACTTAGTAATCTTGATATTGAAAATGTTATTTATACAAGAAATGCTGAAGGTGTTGATGTGCAGATTAGAGGTGATAGACATCATATTGACGTTAAAAAACTTGATCCTATTAGTGCAGTAGGAGCGGGTGATAGTTTTAATGCCGGGATTATTTACTATTTATACAAGAATAATATTACCAAAGAACAATTGCATACTTTATCACATAAACAATGGGAAGAAATACTTAATATGGGTGATTTATTTGCTTCTCAGGTGTGCATGAGTACAGATAATTATATTGGTGAAGATTTTGCAAAAAAAATAAAATAATTTAATTTTTATTTAGTGTGTTATAACTATATAATGCATTAAATCAATCGTTTATGTTTTAAAATAATAATGTAAAAAAAAATATTTTTTTTAGTATTTTTCTGTAACAATAATTTAATTTTTACGTATAAAACACCAATTGCTCAAAATGCTCAAGTAAAGTTCATTATTAATTTATTAAGGTTAACAACATTTATCATGAAACTATTTAAGTATGCGTACGAGGGGGGTACACGTAGTACTTATTACTCCTACAACAATCAAGCTCGAAAGGAATATTATATTGCAAGATCTCATGCAAGAAGCTTTCAGGAATTATATGACAGAATATATGAGAAAGGTGCTGATGCAAATTTTTACTTTTATACCGATAAGGTAATTAAACCTTTTGGTATAAGTTTTGGCTCTTCAATGAAAAATGCTGTAAGAATACTTGGCAAGCCCAACTATAAATTGGAATTTGATAAGAATGATTTACATAAAGTGCTTTTTTACAAAAAGCGAGTGGATTCATATAAATATTTACTTCAACTACATTTTTTGGATGACGAAATGGTTTATGCGATGGACCATGTATATGAGACTTTTCCATTGAATAAGTATCATTTGCTAGAGATGACAAAACTTTTGTTATTTAAATATACTAATAAGACTCACAATGAATTAACATCTTCAGAGATTACTCTTGTAGATTCAAAAGATAACCGTATTACAATTCTTGACTCTCTTGAATATAATATTTGCTATTCTACAGGTAATGCATTTACTTTGACTAGGCTTCAACAGTTAATTGAAAAGGAAAATGATTATACTATTAAGTCTAAATTGAGAAGTAAAATAGCAATGCTAAATTTCTTATAATCATTAGAATTATTATTCAACATTTACAAAATTAATTGAATCATGCATCATCTCGTAAAGTTGATTTAATACGGTTTTAAAGTGCCAATAATATTTCCCCTCAATATTATTTGGCACTTTTTGTTTGTATTATAATAAAAGGTTTTATCAAAATATAATTAGTGTCTGCAATAAAAAAAACGTATTTTTATGTCTTTAGTAAGAAAATATCAAAGATATTGCTTTTTAAAGTAATTTGAAACCGATACAATAGTAATTGACTGTTTTATAAATGAAAGTAGCGTAATATTTGGCGTTTTATAACAAAGACTTAATTAGCTGATTGCCAAGATTAAAATAGTTATTAGAGCAAGTCCTAAGCCAATATAGTTTAATTTGCTGAGCTTTTCTTTAAAGACGATAATGCCAATTATTGCAGAAATACTTACAATACTTACATTGAAAATTGGAAAAAACACAGAGCTTTCAAAATAACCCATTGCTTTAAACATTGTTAAAGCTGAGAAAAAATTTACAATTCCAAGTATGATTCCTGCCCAGAGTGATTTTAATTCTAACTTTTCCTTTTTTATTATAGAAATTGGTCCTAGTACAATTAAACCTGAGATAAATGATATACTAAAAAGACTACCAACAAAGAGAATCTCTGAATCTAAATTCATCTCACTGGTTTTAAAATACATTTCTCGTATATATTTCATTATTACATCATTAGCTCCACTAAAAAGAAAAATCAGTAATGGTAATACTATTTTTATCCAATTAATTTTTTCTGTATCACTCTTTTTAAAAATTAAATAGAATGAAAGTAGTGCAAAGAGAAGACCTGTAATTTTGAATGCACTCAAATGTTCATATTCATATAGGTAAGCTCCAATAAATACTGGCAATACTACTGACATTTTACTTGCAACGGATGTTATTGCCATTCCTGCTTTTTGAGTGGATATTGCGAATAATAAAAATGAAATCATAAAAAGAGTACCAAGCACAGCAGTTGCAGGAAACCAATTTTGAAATATTACATCACTTATTGGTAATTCTCCTTTATATAAAAAGAGAGAAAAAATACTTGCAATAAGATAATTGATAATTATTGCATGTGAATTATTAATCTTATATTTTTCAAAGATTCTAAATATCAGAAATATACTCACAAAAAAGAGTATTGCAACAGTTATATATATAATTCCCATTTAATTTTCTTCGTTTAAATAATGAATAATTGTGTCTTTGGAATATCGATAGTTTTTACTATGTCTTTTAGGTAATTTTGGTGCTTCAAGACCAGTACCAAAAGTTTTATCACCAATAAGAACTCTGGCTTCATCCCAGATATTAATGTTAATAAAAGATTGCAACATCATCTGACCTCCTTCCACTATTATTGTTTGAATATCTTTATTATAAAGTATTTTCAACATTTGTTGAATAGGATTATCTTGAAAATCTAAATTTATGTAAGTCGTAGATTCTGTATCTTGTATCTCTTTGTTTGTAAAAACTATAGTATTAATATTATCATCAAGTAAATGCCAATTTTTTGATATCTTATCTTTTTGTGCAAATAATATTCTCAAAGGGTTTTTACCATACCATTCTCTGGTATTTAGCCTTGGATTATCATTTTTAGCAGTTCCAGCTCCTACTAAAATGGCTGTCTCTTCGCTTCGCCATTTATGTACAGGCAATCTTAAATTGGGATGAGTAATCCAATTTACACCAATAGGATCCTCAGCTTTTCTTATGACATCAATATAACCATCAAGGGTTTGAGCCCATTTTAAAATAATATATGGTCTTTGTTTTTGATGAAATGTAAAAAATGCTTTGTTTAGTTCTAAGCTTTCTTTTTCTAAGATACCTACATCGACTTTAATGCCGGCATTCCTCATTTTCTCAATTCCTTTACCTGCAACTTTTGCAAAGCTATCTTTACAGCCTACAACAACTCTTTTTAATTCTTCTTTAATTATAAGGTCTGAGCAAGGTGGTGTTTTCCCATGATGAGCACATGGTTCTAAATTTACGTAAAGGGTTGATTCTTTTAGTAAACTTTTATCTTTAACGCTATTGATAGCATTAACTTCAGCATGTGGTTGGCCATATTTTTTGTGGTATGATTCACCTATTATTACATCATTATGGACAATAACACAGCCAACCATTGGATTTGGTTTAACATTTTGACGCCCTTTGGTAGCAAGCTCAATGCATCTCTGCATATATTTATTGTCAGAATTCATTATTTGAAATAATTGAAATTGTTTTCATCCTCAACTTCTTCTAATCCATAAATATCCATATAAGCTGAATAAATAATTGCATAAGATAGAGGAATAGTAAAAAGTAAGCCTAATCCAAAAGCCAAAACACCTAGTATATTAATACCTAAAATTGCGATACCTAGTATTAGTGCTTCTTTAAATCTTTTTAGAATAATAACCCTACTAGATTCCATTGCAGTCCAAAAATAAATTTTATCAAATACAACCAGTGGCATAGCAAATAAGTATATCAGCATAAAGAAAAATGCCGGTATAATGAACAAAATAAGACCTGCTGTAGTGAATAAACCTACTACCAAAGAGACAACTAAGCTGGGAAGAAAAATCTTAAACCCATCAAGGAAGTTCTCAAAACTTATTGGTTCATTATTAAAAACTCGGTGAATAGTTAGATAATAGCCTGCAGTAATAGGTCCTGATATTAGCATCTGTACAATTTGTCCGATTTCAGGAGTGCGTAACAAAAGAGTAAGTATTGCAATATAAACTGCTGTAAAAGAACTAAATATAAGCCAATGAGGTTTCATTGTTTCCCATGCCTTACTAATGTAACTATTTACATTAAAGAAATATCCATTTTTAGATAATAAATAAGCTTTATTTGTTATATTTTGTTGCATATTATTATTTTAAAAAAAACTACCCAATTAGTTTTGGGTAGTTTTTTTAATATTCTTAAATTAAATTTACTTTTTAAAAAAAAATAATATAAAAAGTTAGTTTATCTTAATTATTCTTAAGAATATTATCATCATACTCTTTCTCAAACTGAAGCTTGTGATTTGCTTCTTCCATTGCCAAACGATTAAATATATCTTTCATCTCTTGGCTTGTTGATATTTTAGATAAAGTTTTATAGAGATTATAAGCAGCTTTTTCTTTTTTCATAACTACTATAAGAGTGTCCTGATAACTCATATCATGACTTGGTTTTACAGGAGCAAGGTAATTAGAAATCAATAGATCTTGTACAGAATCATCACTTATGGTAGCAAGGTTTCCTTCTGCTTTTATTTTCATTAATTTTGATTTATGATTTATTTCTTCCTTTACAAACTCCAAAAATATTTCTTTAACGTCTTTACTTTTTGCTTGTTTTGCTAATTCAGTATAAAAGTCAATAGCCTCTTGTTCTTGTTCTATGGCAAAATCAAGTACATCGTTAATAGATTTAAAATTTTCCATGATATTAAGATATATAAATTAGAACTTCTCAATATGAATCTGACCTTCCGGATTTTTTCTGCTCCATTCGCTAAAGTTGTCTTTTTCAAGAGCTGTAGACATGTCAGCAATCATTCTTGGATTTCCACATAGGAAAATATCAGTATCCTCAGGAGTTGGTTTAAAACCCCATGTTTCTTCCATTATACCGGCATTCCACATGTCCTGAATAAAATCTACATGGCCGTTCCATGGAGCCATTTCCTTTTGAGGGGCGGTGATTGTTGGTAAATATTTGAAATTTGGACTGATACTTTGTAGAAGGTTTAATTCTGAAGAATAACCCAAATCCCATGAGTTAGCAGCACCATGAATAATTGCAACTTTACCTTTACGTTGTAATGCATCTGTTCTAAGCATACTCATATATGGTGCAACTCCTGTTCCTGTTGCAACCAATACGATATTTTTTTCTGTTGGAACTTGATCTAAGGTAAACATTCCAACAAACTTTTTGCCGATACCTACTTTATCACCAATTTTTAAGTCAAATAGACGTGGAGTAAGCGATCCGGAATGTACCAGTGTTATGTAAAACTCAATAAATTCTTTTGATTTTGATGAAGATGCAATAGAATATGCTCTTTTTATCATTTTGTCGGGAGCCGGAACTTCAAATTCATCTGTTGCTTCAGCACAACGTGGTGCTGACCCCGGTAAGTACAATGCTACAAATTGTCCAGCTTTAAAATCGGGTAATTCCCAGCCTATTGGTGCAATTCTAAAAACTTTCATTGTAGGTGATACTTGTATCACCTGTGTTAATACACTATTTAATTCATCCATAATATTTTATTCTATTCCTCCAAAATGTTTCATAAATTGGATCCTTTCAAAAGCAACTGTATTTTTCTCGCTATCGAAAGCCATTTTTCCTCTGAAATCATCAAGAGTATTAAATTTTTTCTTTTCCATCCATGTTTTAAGTTCATCGTTCATTTTACTAAGCTGCTGTGTTCCATTTTGGTATAGTGTTGATGCAACTTGAACGCATTGTGCACCTACTAAGATTTGTTTTATAACATCAGCACCAGTATGAATTCCGGTAGTGGCAGCAATCGGAACTTCTATTACATTGCTCATAACAGCAACCCATCTTAAAGAATCAGAAATGTCTTCAGATGAACTAAAAACTCCTGAAGATGTTATTTTCATATCGTTAATGTCGATATCAGGTCTGAAATATCTGTTGAAAAGAACGAAAGCATCTACATGACCAGTCCAACTTAATTTTTTTATTAAATTGGCAAGTCCGGCTGAATATTGACTCATCTTTAAAGCAATAGGTAATTTTGTGCTTTTACGTACTTTTTCTATAATATTAAAATATTGTTGTTCGTTTTGTTCACTAGAGAACTCGTGATTAGAGGGTAAAATACCGATATTTAATTCTAATGCATCTGCACCAGCTTTTTCTATGGCACTGGTATAGTCTATCCACTCTTTATCGCTAACGCAGTTGATAGATGCAATAATAGGAATATTAGTATTGGACTTCGCCTCTTTGATGTGTTTGGTATAATCACTTAATCTAGTGTCACGCATTACTGTTGTAATGTAATTGTGTACATCATAGCCATAACTTTCATCTTGTGAAATATTGTGACTCGATTCGGCAAGTATTTGCTCTTCAAAAAGCGACTTTAGGACTATAGCTCCAGCACCATTTGATTCTAATTCTTTAATTTTTTCAATATTGTTGCTTATACCTGAACTGGCAACAATTATAGGACTCTTAAGATTTAGTCCTAGATAATTAGTCTCTATATTTACCATTTGATAAATTTAATAATGTTTTAATTTATTGGTTTAAATACTCTTTGTTTTGCTTCTCTATCAAGCATGAAAAGACCAGAGCCTTTTCCTTCAATTAGTTTTAACTGATCTAATATATCAGAGACAGTTGCTTCTTCTTCAACTTGCTCATTTACATACCATTGCATTAATGCCACAGTTGCGTGATCTTTTTCAGACATAGCAATATCTACTAATTCATTTATTCTACTTGTGATGTATTGTTCGTGCTTGAGAATGTTTTCGAAAATATCTATAATGCCATTCCATTCGCTTTTTGGCTGGTTAATTTGTTTTAATTCAACTTTACCGCCTCTGTCTAAAATATATTGAAATAACTTGTTTGCGTGAGATTGCTCTTCTTCAAATTGAACTTTTGTCCAATTTGAAAAACCATTAAGATTTTTTTGAGATAAATAAGCAGCCATCGATAAATATAAGTATGCAGAGTATAATTCTGCATTGAGCTGATTATTTAATTCTTTCTCTAATGTCTTGCTAATCATAATTATATAATTGATAAAATGATTTAATAATAAAGGTGTAAATGTACATTAATTTTTTTATAAAATTGCAATGAATTTCAGCTTTAATTTTAGTATAGTCTATTTATTTACTAACTTAACAATTAGGATTATTTGTTAGTAATTTGTTTTAATTCAAGGCTCTTTAAATAAAGCAGGGCAGTTGCATGTGCGTCACTAAGAGCGTTATGATGTTTTATTTCAATATTATAAAATTCTGCTAGTCGATTTAATTTCGCTGATTCTGCTCCCAAAGATTGAAAGATTTCTACAGTATCTTCCCATTTTTTTGGTAGCTTTAAGCTTTCATAATCAAGTTTATAATATTTCATTACTGTTTTAAGAACATCCCTATCGAAACCTTCATTGTGAGCAACTATTTTCTTGCCCTGTAATCGTTTTTTAACTTCTGGAAATATGTCCTTAAAAGAAGGAGAATTTATAGTGTTTTTTGGATATATTTTAGTAACACGACTATTGCCCCAATGATAGTTATTTTTTGGTGGCTTTACTAAACTATAAAAGGTATCAATAACCTCTCCTTTTTCTACAATAACAATGCCTACGGAGCAAACACTATTCCTAACCCCATTAGCTAACTCGAAATCAATAGCGGCGAAACTATTATTTAGTTTTTTCATAAATTATGGAATGTAAATTCATATTGCAAAAGTAATAAGAAAATACTATGAGTTTGTTAGTTTTACTTAATCATTAGAATTATATTGTTAATATTCCTTGAAATTATAATTTGTTCAAAAAAGATAAGCAGAAGTGTTATTAAAAAACTATATTTGTATATTATAATAAGCAGATGCTAAAAGCTATATTTTATCTTAAATTCTAATTTTATATTTTAGTCAAATGAGACAGTTTCGTATTATTTCATTATTTTTAACTATATCATTATCATTATTATATTGTCAGTCTCATGCACAGCGTGGTGGTGATATTAAGTATTCTACAAAATCAAGAAAAGCAAGGAAGTCCATGGAGCGGGCAATGACATTCTTTTCTGATAATAATTATCCTGAAGCTCTAATTGATGCTAAACAAGCAGTAGAATATGATACAAATTTTGTTGAAGCTTATCTTTTAATAGGTCAAATTTATGATAGTCAAAGAAAATCTTCGCAAAGTATAAAGTATTATAGAAAAGCAGCTATTGCTAACCCTGATTTTTATCCAATGGTTTTTTATATTTTGGGGACTAATGAGTTAGAACTTGGATATTATGAGAGTGCACTCAATGATTTTAGAACATATCTTGTTCATCCTAAAATGGATAGAAGGCTTTCAAAATTGCTAAATGATAATATTGACAGGGCATATTTTGGAATGGATCAAAAAAAGAATCCTGTTGATTTTAAACCAATGAACTTAGGTTCAGCAATCAATACTCCTGCCGATGAATATATTAATACTATTAGCACTGATAATCAGTTGATAATTTTTACGAGAAAACAGAAAAAGAATATAAGAACCAAAAATCAAAGGAATAGTCAAGAAGAAGATTTTTATAAGAGTATAAAAGGTGAGAATGGAGAATGGCTGGTTGCTCGTAGAATGGGGCCGTTATTTAATACTAATGGTAACGAGGGAGCTATGAATATATCTCCAGACCAGAATATGATGGTTTTTACAGCTTGTTATCGTAAAGATGGTTTTGGAAGATGTGATATTTACCAAACAAAGAAAAAAGGCAAAAAATGGCAAATTCCAATTAATATTGGCCCCCCTGTAAATACTGGTAATTGGGAATCAAATGCTTGTTTAAGTTCTGATGGTAAAACATTATATTTTGTACGTAGAATGGGGCGTGGTAATTCAGATATTTATACTGCTGAACTGCAAGATGATGGAAGTTGGGGGAATGTGCAAAATATAGGTGATGTTATAAATTCTGATGGCTCAGAAATGACACCTTTTATTCATCCGGATGGTAAAACATTATATTTTTCTTCTGACGGACATTTAGGGATGGGTGGTAAGGACTTATTCTATTCTCGCAAAGATGCTAATGGCAACTGGACTGAACCTGTAAACCTTGGTTATCCTATTAATGATTATAAAAATCAAATGGGAATTATTGTAAATGCTAGTGGTGATTTAGCATATATTTCTTCTGATATGGAAGCCGGTAAAGGTGGTTATGATATATATTCATTCCCTCTTTATATGGATGCTCGTCCAATTGCAGTAACATATTTAAAAGGAGTAATTCGTGATGCTAAAACACATAAGCCTCTTCAGGCTAATTTTGAACTCTATGATTTGAAAACCAATAAACTGATTGTTAAATCTACTTCGGATGCTATTACAGGAGATTTTTTAGTTGTGATTCCTAGCGGAAGCAAACTCGCATTAAATGTTAATAGAAAATCGTATCTGTTTTATTCAGACCAATTTGCAGTAGAAGGAGAGTATAGTTCTATAAAACCTTTTACTAAAAACATTCTTCTCAATCCTCTTGAAGTTAATCGTAAGATTATTCTTAAAAATGTATTTTTCGCAACAGCATCATATCAACTTGAGAATGAATCATTTTTAGAGCTAAGGAAAGTAAAGGAGCTTCTCGATTTAAATCCTAATTTGAAAATCGAGATAAGTGGACATACCGATAATATAGGAAGTAATGAAGCTAATGCAAAGCTTTCCAAAGAACGGGCTAAGGCCGTATATGACTTTTTGTTGTCAATTGGTGTTTCATCAGAAAAATTGAAATATAGAGGTTATGGCTCAACAAAACCAATATCTGATAATTCTTCTGATAAAGGACGGGCTTTGAATAGAAGAACTGAATTAAAAATTATAGGAATCTAAATACCGAAAAAACAATGAGTTTAATCGAATCAAAAATAAATGGCTTTGTAGCACAAGTTATAATTAATAATTCAGAAAAAAGAAATTCTTTGTCTTCAGTTTTATTAAACGATTTTATCGCTGCGTTAGATATAGTTGAAAAAAGTGAAGCTAGAGTTTTAATAATACGTGCAACTAAACATAGTAAAGTATGGTCTTCTGGTTTTAATATAGATGAATTGCCATTGCCGGGGGTAGACCCTGTACCATACAATCATCCCTTGGAGAAATTAATTAGAAGAATGCAAGTGGTTGATATACCAATGATTGCTATGATGGAAGGAAGTGTTTGGGGTGGAGCCTGTGATTTGGCATTCAGCTGTGATATTTTAATTGGTACAAAGAATACAACATTTGCTATTACTCCTGCAAAAATAGGGGTACCTTATAATTCATTAGGAATACAACGTATTTTGAATCGTCTACAACCAAATATCGCTAAGGAATTGTTTTTTACAGCTAAACCAATGTCTGCTGAAAGAGCATATCAACTGGGTATTATTAATCATTTAGTAGAAGAAGACGAACTGGAAGACTTTACTTTTAGTATGGCTGAGCAAATTGGAAATAACTCACCAGTAAGTATTTCCGTTATTAAGAAACAGATTGATACTCTTTCTCGGTCTAAGCCTGTGGCTGTTGAAACATTATTTCAGATTGATGAACTGAGACAAAAAGCGTATAATAGCAATGATTATTTGGAGGGTAAAAAAGCTTTTGATGAGCGTAGAAAACCAATATTTAAGGGAAATTAAATTTATTTCATTTTGAAAAGTAAAAGAGAATTTATTTTTTATTTTAGAGCATTCAGTTTTATTTTTGTATTTCTGTATATTACGAATTTTCAAGTAGTTGCTCAATCAAATATTAAGCTTGATGATAGACTTTACAATGGTAAATTTTATAATTATTTCCCTCCTAAAAATGTTAAAGGTAATCAGTTTCTTTTTTCTTCAGATTTTATGTTATCAAGTGTTTACTTAGGTGATAGAAAATATAATAATTTAAATATTAATATTGATGTTTTAAATCAAGAAATACTACTTAAATTTGAGACTAATGAAGGTGCTAAGCGTGTTATTTCTATGTCTTTAGCTTATCTTGATTCGTTTATTATTAATAATAAAGTGTTTGTAGTAAATCAAATTGACTCTGTAAATCAAAGAATTGAACAAGAAATAAAGTATAATAATTACAAATTTTATATTAACTATTATAAAAAATTAGAATTACAATCTGCTCTTAATGAGATAAATTATTATTTTTCTGAAGTGAATCGAAGAATTACCTTTATACATAAAGGTGAAAGGGTTGAGATTAGTAATAATAAAAAATTTTATAAGCTTTTCGGAAAGGAAAAAGGGTTAATGATTAAACACTATTTTAAAAATGGCAAATTTAAATTAAAGAAAATGACTGATAAAGAGCTGTTTGGTTTATTAATGTTCATAAATAATGAATGTAATGGCTAATAGATTTATTTTATTAATTATATTATTAATTTCAATAGTACAATTTTCAAAAGCTCAACAACAAAATGTTAGTGTGCATTATAGCAACATTAGTTTTGTTGAGTACTGTGATAAATTAAGTTCACAAACTGATGTGAATATTTTTTATCCATATGATATTTTTAAGGAATATCCGATAAGTATAAATGTGGATAAGATAAAACTTATAGACGCAATAAGAGAGGTAATTAATTTAGATAGTTTTAGTGTATTTGTGTGGAATAATTCTATTATAGTATCATCAGGAAGTAGGCCTATAAGTTCATTGCCAAATTACGGAGGATTAAATCGTTCAAAAGATTCAGATAAAGATAAAGGTGAAGAAAAGCAAAATAATATTTCAACAACTTTGGCCTCAGCACGAAAGAAGATTATTATAGGTTCAAAATCTATGTCTTCAAATGCATTAGCAAGTGTGATGTGTAGAGTAACAGATTCAGAGTCAGGAAAGTCACTTCCCGGCGCTACTCTTTATATAGTTGAGCTTAAGAAAGGTACCATTAGTAATAAAAATGGAGAAGCAAGTTTATTTATTAATCCAGGGAAATATACACTGAAGATATTATATATGGGTATGAAAACCAAAATATATCAACTGGTTGTGTATTCTACAGGTCATTTTTCAGTTTCACTCGATAAAGAAGGCTATGAGCTTAGCCGTGTAGACATTTTGGGCGATAAGCAAATGAATATGAGGCAGAAAGATGCAGGATTGGAGAAAATGACTGCCAGAGCAATTAAGGAAATTCCTGTTATGGTTGGAGAACCGGATATAGTAAAAGCATCTACTATGTTACCGGGGATTGTTAGTGTTGGTGAAGGTTCTTCAGGTTTGAATGTCAGGGGAGGCAATTCAGATCAGAATGCTTTTTATATAAACAACATTCCAATTTTGAACACATCACATCTTTTTGGTTTTTTCCCAGCTTTTAATGCAGATTTGGTAAAGAATTTTACAATATACAAAGGTTATATTCCTGCAGAATATGGTGGGAGATTATCCTCTGTCTTTGATATCCAAACGCGTAAAGGAAATAGAAAAAAATTTAGCTTACACGGCGGTGTAAGTCCTATTGCTCTTAACGGTGTTATGTCTGTTCCTATATTAAAGGATAAGCTGAGTTTTATTGTTAGTGGACGCAGGTCATATTCCGATTGGATATTACGTAGAATTGATGACTACGATATTAGTAGTAGTAGCTCCAGATTTAATGATATATCAGTAGGTGTTTATCTTGATTTGCCTAAATTGCATATTTCAACATTTTTGTATCATAGTGCTGATAACTTTTCTTATTCAAATGTAAACAATTATAAGTATTCAAACGATGGTTTTTCGTTAAATATTAGTCAAAATTATTCTAAGAAACTAAAAGCAACTTATTCGTTGGTCACATATCAGTATCAATTTACTACTCGTGATTATCAATTCGCTTCAGAAGCATATTCTCATAAGTATTTACTTGGACAACAAGAGTTTAAGGCTAAATTAAATTATCTTATCAATGATAATTATTTTATAGATTTAGGATACCATTTCACATATAATAATTTAAATAGAGGTGTTGTTGAACCATTAGGATATTCAAAAGTTTCAGAGGTGAATCTTGGTAGAGATAAAGCCATGGAGAATGCCTTGTTTATAATAAATAATTATAGCCCCTGGCAATGGTTAAATCTAAATGTTGGTTTTAGAATGAATGTTTATAATCCTTTAGGACCAAAGAGTGTATATTTGTATTATGATGATAAAACAATTAGTAATCAGTATATTAAAGATACTTTAAAATATGGTAATAACGAAATAATAAACACATCGATAATACCAGAGATTAGGTTTTCTGCAAATATTGATATTGATAGGTTGTCTTCATTAAAATTTGCTTTTAATCAAATGCATCAAAACCTATTTATGCTCAATACAACATTTTCTATTTCTCCAAGGGCTCAATGGAAAATGGCGGATTATTATTTAAAGCCATCAAAGAGCAGTCAAATTTCGGTTGGGTACTTTAAAAGCTTTTTGAAAAATGGCTTGGAATCTTCAGTAGAGCTTTACTATAAAAATACAAATAACTATACAGAATTTAAAGATGGAGCAGAGTTTTTAAATTCGCCAAATATTGAGCAAGATGTCTTGCAGGGTAGACAATGGTCTTATGGCCTGGAATTTATGCTAAAACGAAAAGGAGACTACAGACTTACAGGCTGGCTCGCTTACACATATTCACGAGCTTTGATACATATAAATGGAGATGAAGATTTTCAGAAAATAAATGATGGTAAAGTATATCCTGCTTCCTTTGATATTCCACATGTTTTTAGTGGCCTTATTAATTTAAAGATTAGTAAAAGACTTAGTTTCTCTACAACTATTAATTATCAAAGTGGAAGACCAATTACATATCCTACATCTATATATTATGTAAATAATATGTCTTTTGTGGATTATTCTGAGCGCAATGCCTATCGTATTCCATCTTATTTTAGGGTAGATGCTTCTTTGACAATAGAAGGAAGTCTTAAGCGTAAAAAGTTTATGCATAGCTCATTGGTTTTTAGTATATATAATATTACCGGTAGAGATAATCCATATTCTGTATATTTTATTCCTTCTTATTCGGGAATTAGAACATATCAATATTCAGTAATTTCAATACCTGTTTTTACGGCAACTTGGCTGTTTAAATTAGGAAATTTTGATTCTAACTAGCTATGAGCCTTAAAATATTAAATATTATAGATATGAAAACTAATAGACTT